>NZ_JBGLYH010000005.1:0-112993 GCF_041414475.1 Pseudodesulfovibrio karagichevae | reverse complement strand
TGGGGATGGGGGTCCGGGGGAAGGGGAAGGAAAAGCCCTTTTCAAAGGGTTTTCCTTCCCCTTCCCCCGGCCGCCGGAGACAAAAAAAGTCCCCGCCAGCGCATACTGGCGGGGACTTTTTATTGGTACGTGGCGCGCTAGCAGATGCGCGGGAGTTGTTCGCCTTCGAGCATGCCCAGGAGGCGTTTGCCGCCGAGCTGGGTGACGAGGACGACCTTACCGGGGTTGGCGTCGGTCATGGTGCCGATGCGGCAGGCGTCTTGGCCCAGCGGGTCGGCGTGCATGATTTCGAGGGCCTTGTCCGCGTACTCGCCGGGCAGGATGCAGATGAACTTGCCCTCGTTGGCCAGGTAGAGCGGGTCCAGGCCGAGGATGGAGCAGCCGCCCTTGACCTCGGGCCGCACCGGGATGCTGGTCTCGGTCAGCTCGCAGCAGACGTTGGAGCTCTTGGTGATCTCGTTCAGGGTGGTGGCCAGGCCGCCGCGGGTGGGGTCGCGCAGGACGTGGACCTCGGGCAGCTCGCGGACGAGCTTGACCAGGAGGTGGTTGAGCGCGGCCGAGTCGGACTGGACCTTGGCCTCGAAGTCCAACCCCTCGCGGGTGCCGAGCACGGTCAGGCCGTGGTCGCCCATGGTCCCGGAGACCAGGACCGCGTCGCCAACCCTGGCCGCGTCGCCGCTCGGGGTCGGGTCGGCGATGACCTCGCCGATGCCGGTGGTGTTGATGAATATCTTGTCGCAGACGCCCTTGGGCACGACCTTGGTGTCGCCGGTGACGACCTTGACCCCGGCGTGATCGGCGGCCTCGCCCATGGACTTGACGATGCGCTCCAGGTCGGCCATGGGCAGCCCTTCCTCGATGATGTAGCCGCAGGTGATGTAGCGCGGCACCGCGCCCATCATGGCCACGTCGTTGACCGTGCCGTGCACGGCCAGGGAGCCGATGTCGCCGCCGGGAAAGAAGATCGGGTCCACGGTGAACGAATCGGTGGACATGGCGATCCGGCCGGACAGGTTCAGGACCGCCGCGTCGTTGAGGCGGTCGAGTTCGTCGTTGCCGAGATACTTGAGAAAGAGGTCGGAAATGAGGCGCTGGGAAGCGCGGCCGCCGCTGCCGTAGTCGAGAAGAACCTTGTCAGACATGATTAATCCAATTTGTATTTATAGTAGGCGGCGCAGGAGCCTTCGGTGGAGACCATGCACGGGCCGACCGGGTTGGCCGGGGTGCAGGCCTTGCCGAACAGCGGGCACTGGTCCGGCTGCTTGACGCCCTTGAGGATGTCGCCGCACTTGCAGCCGGGCAGGGCCGGGCTCTCCTTGATCTCGATGCCGAACTGCTTCTTGGCGTCGAAGGACTCCCACTCGGGGCGGATTTCAAGGCCGGAGCCGGGGATCAGGCCCAGGCCGCGCCACAGGGCGTCGCAGGGCTCGAAGACCTCGTACATGATCTCGAGCGCTTTGGGATTGCCGCGCTCGCCGACGATGCGCGTGTAGTTGTTGGCCACGTGCGCCTCGCCCTTGTTTCGCCACTCGATCATCTGGTTCAGCGACTGGAGGATGTCCAGGGGCTCGAACCCGGTGACCACGGCGGATTTGGCGTAGTTCTCGGCGATGAACTTGTAGGGCTCCACGCCGATGATGGCCGAGACGTGGCCGGGCAGGATGAAGCCGTCGATGTTGATGGCCTCGTCCGACAGCAGCGCGTCGAGCGCGGTGGGCACGGTCTTGTGGAAACAGAGGATGCGCAGGTTGTCGATGCCCTGCTCGCGGGCCATCTTCATGGTCCCGGCGATGGTCGGGGCCGTGGTCTCGAAGCCCACACCGATGAAGACCACCAGATCGCCGGGATTCTCCTTGGCCAGCTTGAGGGTGTCGAAGGGCGAATAGACCACCTTGACCCGCGCCCCGTCGGCCACGGCCTTCTTGAGGTTGCGGCCCTTGTCTCCGGGCACGCGCATGAGGTCGCCGAAGGTGGCCAGGATGACGTTGTCGTGCCCGGCCAGGTCCAGAAAGGCGTTGACCTCGGACTCGTGGGTCACGCAGACCGGACAGCCCGGCCCGGAGAGGTGCACGATTTTTTCGGGGAGAAGGGAGCGCAGCCCGGACTGGAAGATGGCCACGGTGTGGGTCCCGCAAACCTCCATGAAGCGCAGCTCCCGGTCCAGCTCGGATTCCATCTTGTCGAGAATTTTCCGGCACAGGTCCGGATCACGGAACTTTTCCAGTAATTCAAAGCTCAAAGCATAGTCCTTTAGGCTGATTTCGGAACCGGTTTCTTCAGGTTAGCGACAGTCATATACCCTCTCCAGGATATGGGCAAATGAAAAACCCGCCGGACCGGCCGGTGGCCGCTGCGGGAGGGCCGGAGGACGCCCGGGAGGGATTTCTTCGGTCCTATCGCCGTTTTTTTCCCCGGATCGCGTCGCGAATCATGATCAGGGTGGCCGCCTGGGCCGCCAGCAGAACCGGGAGCATCAACGCGGTGGCGGCCACGGCCATGGGGCCGGACAGGTAGTGGGTGAAAGGCACCGGGTTGATCAGGATGGAGAGGGTCCGCAGCCCGTTGAGCAGGGCGAAGAGGGAGTAGCACACCCCTGCGGCGATAACCGCCCGGTCGTCCAAGCGGGACAGGAACAGGCTCATGGACAGGCTCATGGACAGGATGAGCAGGACCACGCAGGTGATGGTCAGCCGGGCCTGGTAGGAGGGGTCGGCGAAGTAGTACCAGAGGATGCCCAGCGCCTCGCCCGCCATGAGGATGGCCGAGACCGTGACGGCCTGGCCGCCCAGCCGGCCCTCGAAGAAGAGCCGGGTGCCCATCCAGACCAGGGCCACGCCGCCGGTCAGCAGCAGGTGGGAGACGAAGCCCTTGATCCAGTCGCCGTAGTAGAAGTCCGCCCCGGAACCGATGGCGGCCAGCCCGATGGCCGCATACCCGGTCGCCCACCAGGAGACGCCCGGAAGCCGCGGCGTCCGGTTGACGTGGCGCATGCGCCAGGCCAGGGCCAGAACCGCCAGTCCGCCCAGGAAAAAGACCAACTGCAGTATGACCAGATACTTCATGCGGTCCTCCCACTATCCCATCCCTAGCACAAGTATCGGAGTACCGCCAGAATTCAGGGATATGAATGGGCTGGGTGTCGCGATGGCCGTTTTTCCAGGGTCCACCGGCTTTATTTTTTCCGGCCGTGCTGGTAGATGGGAACCATCGGATGCGCTTGTGCATCCCGCCAACCCGACGCGCTTTGCGCACGCACGCCATGTCTGCCAAGGAAAACACCGCCAACGCCGCCGGTTCGCGCCGGTCGCCGCTGCCCCCTCCGCCCCCGGCCCGGCTCGATCCCCGGCTGTTCGTCCCGGACGACGCCCAATGCACCCGGTACTGGGAAGACTACGCCATGCTCGACAACGTGGCCGAACACAGCCGCATGGTGGCGGACGTAGCCACCTTCCTGGCCAGGCGGGCCGTGAAAATCGGGATGGACGTGGACGTGCCCACGGTGCGCGCCTCGGCCCTGCTCCACGATCTGGCCAAGACCTACTGCATCCGCCACGGCGGCAACCACAGCCAGCTGGGCGGGGCCTGGGTCATGGAACTGACCGGCAACCCGGTCATCGCCATCGGAGTGACCCACCACGTCTACTGGCCGTTCGCCCTGGACCTGACGCGCTACTTCCCGCCCCTGGCCGTGCTCTACGCGGACAAACGCGTGAATCACAACCGGCTGGTATCCGTCGAGGAACGCTTCGACGACCTGATCGTGCGGTACGGCATCCCCCTGAACCTCCAGGACCGCATCGGCGAAACCAAGCGGCAGGCCCTGGAGCTGGAACAACTGTTATGCGACACACTCGAGGTGGACCTCAATGCATGTGATTTTGATAGCGGGCGGCTGGTCTGACGAACGCGACGTCTCCCTGTCCGGAGCCAAAAAAATCCGGGCCGCCCTGGATGAACTCGGCCACGACGTCACCTTCTTCGACCCGGCCGACGACTTCCGCAATCTGCTCTCCATAGCCAAAGGCGCGGACTTCGCCTTCATCAACCTGCACGGCACGCCGGGCGAGGACGGCCTGATCCAGGCCGTGCTGGACAAGGCGGGCTGCCCCTACCAGGGCGCGGGCCCGGCCGCCTCCTACCTGGCCCTGAACAAGGCCGCCGCCAAGGAGGTCTTCGAGGCCAACGGCATCCAGACCCCGGACTGGCAGCTGATCACGCCCACCCAGGGGCGCGGGACCGCGCTCAAGCTCCCCCTGCCGGTTTTCGTCAAGCCGGACAAGGGCGGCTCGTCGCTGGGCATGTCCCTGGTGCGGACGGCCGAGGAGTTCCCGGCCGCGCTGGACAAGGTCTTCGCCATGTGCCAGTCCGCCCTGGTCGAGACCTTCATCCCCGGCATGGAGCTGACCTGCGGCATCCTGGGCCGGGAAGCCCTGCCCCTGATCATGATCACCCCCAGGGACGGGTCCGATTTCTTCGACTACGAGAACAAGTACGCCGACGACGGGGCCGAGGAGATCTGCCCGGCCCCGGTGGACGAGGCGCTGTCCGCGTCCATCCAGGAACAGATGCTCGTGGCCCACGCGGCCCTCGGCCTGACCGGCTACAGCCGGGGCGATTTCATCGCCACCGCCGACGGCGAGGCCTACCTGCTCGAGGTCAACACCCTGCCCGGCATGACCCCCACCAGCCTGCTGCCCAGGGCGGCCGCGCATGTGGGCTACTCCTTCACCGAACTGATCGGCGAGCTCATCCGGCTCGGCCTGGAAGGCAGGGGCTAGATGGCCATGACCGGTGTGGGCCTGGCCCTCAAGGCCTACGGGCTGGCCTGGAAACTCGCCCTGCCCCTGCTCGGGCTCAACGGACGGCTCAAGGACGGCTGGGAACAGCGCACCCTGGCCGGGGGCATGCCCGCTCCGGCCGACCTGTGGATGCAGGCGGCCAGCGGCGGCGAGGCCTACCTGGCCTGGGAGGTGCTCAGGCACCTGAAGCCGACCGGGGCCGAGACCCTGCGCGTGCTGGTGACCACCAACACCCTGCAGGGATACCAGACCCTGCTGCGGGCCGCCGAGGAGATCAACGGGCGCAAGGCCGGACTGGCGGTCCAGCCGTGGTATTTCCCCTTCGACGCCCCCGAGCTCATGGGCCGCATGGTCCGGCGCGTGAACCCGAAGCTCGCCGTCATCCTCGAAACCGAGATATGGCCGGGCTTCCTGTCCGCCTGCAAGGCCGGGAACGTCCGCGTGCTCCTGGCCAACGGGCGCATGACCACCAAATCCCTGGCCGGGTACATGTCCTGGCCCGGCCTGTTCCGGGCCCTGGCCCCGGACCTGATCATGGCCGTGTCCGAGACCGACGGCCGCCGCTTCGGCACCCTGTTCGGCCGCGAGCGCGTCGGGGGCATGCCCAACATCAAGTTCGACCGCATGGGCGACGCCGGGCCCATGCCCCGCAAGAACAACCCGCTCAGGGACCTGATCCGCGAGGGCGACCCGTTCGTCATCTTCGGATCGGTGCGCCGGGAGGAGGAGCACGACGTCACCCGGCTGGCCGCCGGACTCATGTCCGAGCGCCCGACAACGGTGCTCGGCCTGTTCCCACGCCACATGCACCACCTGGACCTGTGGCGCAGGGCCATGGACGGGGCCGGACTCAACTGGGTGCTGCGCTCCCGGCTGACCGGACCGGCCAGACCCGGCACGGTCATCCTGTGGGACACCTTCGGCGAGCTGGTCCCGGCCTACGGGCTGGCCACGGCCGCCTTCGTGGGCGGCTCCCTGGCCCCCCTCGGCGGGCAGAATTTTCTCGAGCCCCTGACCAGCGGCGTGACCCCGGTGACCGGCCCGCACTGGAAAAACTTCGCCTGGGTCGGGCGCGAACTCCTCGACTCGGGCCTGGCAGTGGAGGCGTCCGGCTGGCAGGAAGCCTTGGAATCACTCAAGAAAATTATCGACCACACCCCGCCCCGCCGGGAGGTGGCCGCCGCCGCGAAGCGGTATATCCGGGACCGCAGGGGCGGCGCGGAAGCGGTCGCCAAACAGGTTGCCGATTCTCTTAATAAGGATTAAATACGCTACCCAAGCAATGAGCGAATTTCCCGAATGTCACGGCATCATCCCCGCAAGGTACGAATCCTCGCGGTTTCCGGGCAAGCCTCTGGTCGAGATCGGCGGCAGGCCCATGTTCTGGCACGTCTGGTCGCGGGCCTCGGCCTGCCCGCGGATGACCAGCGTGACCCTGGCCACGGACGATGACCGGATCTTCGACGCGGCCAAGGCCCTGAACGTGCCCGTGGTCATGACCCGGCACGACCACTCCAGCGGCACGGACCGCGTGCTCGAGGCGGCTCGGGCCCTGTCCATTGACTCCGACGCGGTAGTGGTTAACATCCAGGGTGACGAGCCGTGCCTGGAACCGGACATGCTCACCGAGCTGGTCCGGCCCTTCGAGAACCGCAAGGTCCGGGTGACCACCCTGGCCACGTCCATCGGCCCTGACGAGGCGGCCTCGCCCGACCGGGTCAAGGTGGTCCGGGCGACCGACGGGCGCGCGCTCTACTTCTCCCGCTCGCTGGTGCCCTTCGACCGCGACGGGAAGATGCACGGCTTCCTGCTGCACATCGGGCTCTACGCCTTCCGCATGGAGGCCCTGGAGCGGTTCGGCAGCCTGGACCCGAGCCCCCTGGAGGAGCGGGAGAAACTGGAACAGCTCCGTCTGCTCGAAGACGGTATCGATATTTACGTGACCGAGACGCGGCACGCCTGCCACGGGGTGGACAGGCCCGAGGACCTCGTCAAGGTCAAGACCATTCTGGAGAACCATTGATGAAAGCGATTCTTGCCCTCGAAGACGGCACGATTTTCAAGGGGACGAGTTTCACCGGCCAGGGCGAAGCCTCCGGTGAGGTCATCTTCAACACCGGCATGACCGGCTACCAGGAGATCCTGACCGACCCGTCCTACACCGGACAGATGGTCACCATGACCTACCCGCTCATCGGCAACTACGGTATCAACCCCGAAGACGTGGAGTCGCACAAGGTCCAGGCGGCCGGCTTCATCGTCAAGGAATGCTGCAAGAAGCCGAGCAACTGGCGCTCGACCATGTCCCTGCCCGACTACCTGACCGAGGCCGGGGTCATGGGCATCGAGGGCATCGACACCCGCGCCCTGACCCGCCACCTGCGCATCAACGGCGCCCAGCGGGGCTACATCGCCACCGGCGACGCCGACCCGGCCGAGCTGGTCGAAAAGGCCCGGTCCATCGAGAACATGGAAGGCCTCAACCTGGCCGACCGCGTGTCCTGCGAAAAGCCCTACACCTGGGACGGCAAGAAGCCGGTGTACATCGACGACATCAAGGACTTCGCCTGGAAGGGCAAAGGCCCCAAGCTCGTGGTCTACGACTACGGCATCAAGTGGAACATCCTGCGCCTCATGGAGGCCGAGGGTTTCGACATGATCGTCCTGCCCTCCACCTACACCGCCGCCCAGGCGCGCGAGCTCGGCCCGGACGCCGTGTTCCTGTCCAACGGCCCGGGCGACCCGGCGGCCGTGACCACCGCCGTGGAAGCGGCCAAAGATCTCTGCCAAGACCTGCCCGTGGCGGGCATCTGCCTGGGCCACCAGATCCTCGGCCTGGCCATGGGCGGCACCACGTACAAGCTCAAGTTCGGCCACCACGGCTGCAACCACCCCGTCATGGACCTGCAGACCGAGAAAATCGAAATTTCCTCCCAGAACCACGGCTTCTGCGTGGATGTCGAGGGTATCGATTTCCTTGAAAAAACCCA
The DNA here is from genome assembly GCF_041414475.1 of Pseudodesulfovibrio karagichevae. NCBI lineage: Bacteria > Pseudomonadati > Thermodesulfobacteriota > Desulfovibrionia > Desulfovibrionales > Desulfovibrionaceae > Pseudodesulfovibrio > Pseudodesulfovibrio karagichevae. Next base: position 105,204 of record NZ_JBGLYH010000005.1, on the reverse strand, counting down.
CGTGAACCTGAACGACAACACCCTCGAGGGCTTCCGCCACAGGGAAAAACCCATCCTGGCCATCCAGTACCACCCGGAAGCCGGCCCCGGTCCGCACGACAGCCGCTATTTCTTTCCGAGATTTCGTGATATGGTCAAGGAAAGTACCGGGATATAACCCCGCCGAACCATAGCCAGGAACGACTCATGTCATCAGATCTGATCAAATCGCGAAAGAAGCTGAATTCCGTCGCCACGCTCCTAAAAAAGGGCAAATACATGCCCGCGGTGCAGGCGGTTCACGACGGCCTCATTCTCTTCCTCAAGACTCAGGTCATGAAGAACGAACGGGATGAGTTCGAGGAAATCCTCCATAAGGTCACCTACGTGCTCAACTCCGACAAGGAGCTGCGCAAGATCTACCCCTTGGTCATCAGCTACGAGCCCGGCAAGGAGCGTCCCCTGCTCGACGCCATGCGCGAACTGCTCCAGGAGCTGCAAAAAGCCCTCAATGAAGAGGTTCAGGGCGACCTGGATGCGCTCAACGCCCAGAAACTGGCCGAACTGGAAAAGGGCCAAGCCTTCCTGGACGCCCAGGACTGGGACAAGGCCATCGCGACCTTCGACCAGTTGGTGCGCTCCTTCAGCGGCGACCCGGAACTCAAGGCCGACATCGCCGACCGCTACCTCAACGCGGGCCGGTACAAGGAAGCCTACGCCATGTTGGACGAGGCGCTCAAGGACGACCCCAACGCCATCCACCTGTACAACCGCATCGGCATGGTCCTGCGCAAGATGCAGGACTTCGAGACCGCCGAGAAATACTACCTCAAGGCCCTGACCCTGACCACCGAAGACGAATACCTGCATTACAACATGGGCCGCCTCTACTACGACTGGCGCAAATGGGGCAAAATGGCCAGCTCCGCCAACAAGGCCGTGGAAATAAACCCCGGCTTCGCCGAAGCCGTCAAAATGCTCAAATTCGCCCAGAAAAAAATGGGCTAGGCGACCACTACGATATTCAACGAAAAGGGCTCCCCGACGGGAGCCCTTTTTCGTTTGGTTGCCCCCGGCCCCCCATCCCCCTTTCCTTCCTAAACTTTTTATACCGCTTCGCGGATGAAGCATGAATGCGCTCTCTTCAAAAAAGTTTGGGAGGGAGAGAGGGGTTGGGGGGTCCCGGGGGGAAGGGGAGAGGGGGAACCTTTTTCTCAAAAGGTTCCCCCTCTCCCCTTCCCCCCGGCCGCCGGAGGCACTCTTCCCCCTACATCAAGCTTTCGATGTACAGCGCGGCGGCGAAGAGGTCGTCGCAGACGTGGTCGGCGCGGTGGCCGCATTTGGATTCCTGGGCGGCGCCCTTGCCGGTGCGCACGAGGATGGTGGCGGCGCCGGTGTTGTTGCCCAGCCCGATGTCGGCGGACTTGTCGCCGATCATGAACGCCTGGGCGGGATCGAAGTCGAGTTCGGCGGCGGCCTGTTCCATGAGTCCGGGTTTGGGCTTGCGGCAGTTGCACTTGTCCTTGGGCTCGTGGGGGCAATAGAAGACGCCGTCTATGTGCACGCCCTCGGCGGCGAGAAGTTCGATCATGCGGTCGTTGCAGGCGTGGACCGCGTCCTCGTCGTAGTAGCCGCGCGCGACGCCGCTCTGGTTGGTCAGCACGGCCAGGCCGAAGCCCATGCCCTGCATGCGCTTGAGGCCCTCGACGGCTTGGGGCAGGAGCTCCACGCCCTCGGGGTCGTGCAGGTAATGCTTGTCGAAGATGATGGTCCCGTCGCGGTCGAGGAGGACGTAGCGCTTGAACATGGTCATTCCGCCTCGCCAACCAGTTTTCGGAGCATGTCCAGGGCGGCCCGGAAGCTGTCAATGGACGCCTCGCCCGTGCCCACCAGATCGTAGCCGGTGCCGTGGTCGGGCGAGGTGCGCGGGTACGGCAGCCCGAGGGTGACGTTCACGGCGCGGCTGAAGTGGAGCAGCTTGAGCGGCGCGAGCCCCTGGTCGTGGTACATGGCCAGCACGGCCGGATACTGGCCCTTGGCCGCGAAGTGGAAAATGGTGTCGCCGGGTATGGGGCCTGCCCCGTCGATGCCCTCGGCGCGGGCCTGCTCCAGGGCCGGGATGATGGTCGTGATCTCCTCGTCGCCGATGCGCCCGGACTCCCCGGCGTGGGGGTTCAGGCCGCACACGCCGATGGGGCCCTCCAGGCCGAGGCGCTGGATGAAGTCGGCGGTCAGCCGCAGGCAGTGCAGGATACGCTCCCTGGTGACCAGGGCGGGCACGTCCCGCAGCCGCGGATGGGTGGTCGCCAGGCTAACGCGCAGCTTGGGCGAGGGGTCGTCCGGGTCGTGGCCGCACAGGTGCATGCACACGTTGTCGCGGCCCACGCCGAGCTTTTCGGCGAGAAATTCCGTATGGCCGGGAAAGTCGAACCCGGCGGCGTTGAGCATGGCCTTGTTCAGGGGGCAGGTCAAAAGCCCCTGGGCCAGGCCGGACTTGAGGACGTCGATGGCCGCGTCCAGGCTGACGCCCGCCGAAAGCCCGCCCTCGCGGCACGGCGCGCCGGGGGGAAAGCAGACATCGTCCAGTTCGGACGGCTGGTAGAGGTAGACGCCGGGTCCCTTGTCCGTGATCCGGTCCGGGGAATCGAGGGGGGTGAAGAAGCGGGCCGCGCCCAGCCGGGCCAGCTCACGGTCCAGGGCCGGGGCCGGGCCGATGAGCAGGAACCGGTCCGAGGGCTCGCCCGCGTCCAGGAAATGTCGGGTGACCAGCTCGGGGCCGAGGCCGCAGGGGTCTCCGAGGGTTATGCACAGGGTTCGCATGATCGTCTTACCTTGAATGCGGTCGGTTCGGGAAAGGCCGGTCCCGGGAAGCTACGCCCGGCCCCGGGCCAAGTCAATCAGCGTCCGGGCAGGGGCAGTCGCGGGCCTTGAGCGAGGCCGCATAGTCCACGAGAATCCGGGCGTGGTCAAAGGCCAGCTCGGGCCACTCGCCCAGGGGGAAGACCCGCGCCTCGGCCGCGTCGTCACCCGCCGCGAGTTGCGACGGATCCTCGGGCGCGCCGGTGTAGACCACGCTCATGGTGTGGCCGCGCGGGTCGCGGTTGGGGTCCGAGTAGACCCCGAGCAGGCCGGTCAACCGCACGGCCAGCCCGGTCTCCTCCCGCATCTCGCGCACGGCCGCGTGTTCGCAGGTCTCGCCGTAGTCCACGAACCCGCCGGGCAGGGCCCAGCCCAGCGGCGGATTGCGCCGCTTGATGAGGACCACGCCCTCCCCGCCTTCGGGCAGGGGCATGGCGATGACCACATCCACGGTCGGGGTGGGATTCCGATACACTTCTATCTCGCCCCCGCAATGGGGGCAGGTTCGAACTTTGCCCATGGCACGCTCCGTTGGCTGATGGATACGGCAGGACTGTCCCCAAACACGGCCGCGAAGTCAAATCCGGCGGAGGAGGATTCCACTTTTTTTACCCTGCCGCCAAGCTCTCCCGACGCCCGGACGCCCTCCGGACGCGCCGCACATCCAGCCAGAAAGCGATACCCGAGTGCATTAACATACTGTTTTAATTGATGATATTATTTCAGCGCAGACCATACGAGAAAGGCTTCATCGGACCATCCGGTGAAGCCTTGCTTTCTCGTGTGCAAAAAAAGGAAGAAGTTGTTTCTCTAAGTAGCAACCCCTGTGCCAAAGGCCGAAGGAATGGCAATATTTTACAAATATCATATAAAATCAAACACTTGTAAATTCAAAGAGGGAAAATAAAAAATCCCGCACCCGGAAAAGGGTACAGGATTTTTTACCTCGGACCGGCAAAGGTCCATTTCCCGTGTATGCGGGTTCAAGTTTTTTGACCCGCCGGATCGGATCAGGCGTTGCGCACGGCCACGGAGAATCCCTTGTCGCAGAGTTTCTTGATGGAAATCTCGCCCTCGCGGATGACCTCGAGCTTGCTGGAGCCGAGCATGCGAACCACGGTGGACGCCTTGTGGCCGCGCGGCCACGGCGGGTCGAAATAGGAGCCGTCGACCATTTCGAGGAGCGCGGGGTCGATGTCCTCGGGCAGGGCCGCCGGGGGCTTGCCGGACAGGTTGGCGCTGGTGGCCACGATGGGCTTGCGGAACCGGCGGGACAGCTCCGAGGCGAACGGATGGCCGGACCAGCGGACCGAGGTGTAGCCCTCCTCGTCGGACAGCCAGGCGGGCAACTCGGGCAGCGCCTTGACCAGGATGGACAGCGGGCCGGGCCAGAACGCGCCGGCCAGGTCGAGCAGGGAGCGGGACTTTTCGCCGGTGACCAGGTCGAGCATGTCCAGCCCGCCGATGATCAGGGGCAGGGGCCGCTCCTCGGAACGCCCCTTGACCTTGGCCACACGGTCGCAGGCCGCCTCGCTGGTGGCGTCGCAGCCCAGCGCGTAGAGGGTTTCGGTGGGATATATGACGATGCCGCCGGAACGCAGGACCTTGAGCAACTCTTGCATGACTCTCTCCTTACCTCGAATACCATTGGGTTTTGAGCGATTCCAGTTCCTCCCGGGAGAAGGAGGGTTCGTCGTACATGCCTGCGGCGTCTCGCTGGGTGAACGCCTGATACAGTATGATGGCCGCCGCCACCGAGACGTTGAAACTCTGCACCATGCCCTGCATGGGGATGTATATCTCGTCCGGGACCAGCTTCGCCAGCTCCGGCGAGGTGCCCCTGTGCTCGTTGCTCAGGATGACCGCCGTGGGCTTGGTGAAGTCGAAATCCATGACCGGCCGGGCCGTGTCCGAAAACCCCGTCCGGAGGATGCGCATGCCCTGCCCCTTTAGCTCGGCGACCATTTCGGCCGCGTCGATGTGCTCGGAGCGTTCGATCCACTTCTTGGCCGAAGCCGAACTCTTCTGGGCCAGGTCGGGCCACTGCGAATCGGTGTAGTACAGGTGTACCCCGGCCACGCCGAAGGCGTCGCAACTTCTGAGGACCGCCGAGACGTTGTGGGGGTCCCAGATGTTGTCGATGATCAGGGTCAGATCCTTCTGCCGCCGGGACAGCACCTCGTCGATGCGTTTCTTCCTCTCTTCCGATATCTGTCTGGACATGCGGCGTTGGTATCCATTCTGCAATGGTTTGGCAACCCCGGACAGCGTTTCACCGCCTCGCAAGCGGCCAGATTATAATGTGATGCGAGTTATTAATTTCTATCATCATATTGACATTTTTTCATTTTACGTAGGAAAAGGGGATGTGGATTCTCTTTCCAGGTAAGAAAGCGGAGAACGAAATGCGTGCACTCATTGTCGAAGACGAATTCCTGAGCCGCAAGGTCCTGCGGTCGTTTCTGATGACCCTTTTCGAAGTGGACATCGTGGTCAACGGCCGGGAAGCGGTCGAGGCCTTCAAGATGGGCCACGACGAGGGCAGACCGTACGACCTGATCCTCATGGACATCATGATGCCCGAGGTGGACGGCATCGAGGCGCTGCAAAAAATCCGCGACCTCGAAACGAACAACAGCTACCGTCCGAGGGTGAAGGTGATCATGACCACGGCCCTGGACGACCCCCGCACGGTCATCCGGACCTTCCACGACGGCGAGGCCTCGGCCTACATCGTCAAGCCGGTCGCCAAGGACAAATTGTACGCCGAGTTGGAAAAGCTCGGGCTCCTGCACAAGTAAACGAGGACCCGCCATGAGCGAAGACCCGATGGTTGAGGAGTTCTTCTCCGAAGTCAACGACAAGTACTACCCCCAGGTGATGGAGGGGCTCGAACTGCTCGAGGGCGCCGATCTGGCCCAGGGCATCGAGATCCTGGCCCGTCCCCTGCACACCATCAAGGGCGTCACCGGTTTCATGGCGGGCTTCGAGGAAGCCTCCCATTTCACCCACAAGATCGAGGACTTCCTGAAAAAGGTGCAGTCCGGCGAGGTGGAGTCCACCCCGGGCAACGTGACCCTGCTCTCGCGCGGGGTGAACATGATCTTCCAGGTCCTGGAACAGCTCCGCGAGGGCGACACGGACACCGGGGAGCGGGAGGAGGTCCTGGCCCTGATCAAGGAGGCGTCCTCCAGCGAACAGGCCGAGGGCGAGGCGCTGGGCGCGGGCGTGGACGTGGAGACGCGGGACGGGGTGACCATCATCACGGTCAAGGACCCCCGCGTCCACCTGGAGGGCCATTTCAAGCCCATCATTTCCGCCATCCTCTCCATCGAGCCCGGCGACCCCGTGCTCCTGGACCTGGCCGGGGTGCTGACCTTCGGCTCCGGGGCGTGGGCCGCCGTGTCCAGCATGGGCACGACCTTCAAGATCGCGGCCTGCAATGTTTCCCCGGACGCCAAACAGACCCTCATCGGCTGGGGCTTCGATAACACCATTTCCCTGTATCCCGACAGGGAAACCTACTTCACCGCGCAATAAGGGGAAGCCATGCAGGACAGCATCATCCAGTGCATCGAGGACATCGAACAGCAAATCCTCGAAGTGGACGCCACCGGCCAGGGGGTCGAAGCGGTGGTGGACGCGCTCGGCCTGTCGTGCATGCAGCTCTCCTCGGCCGGGGTCATCGCCCTCCTGGACATGCTCAAGGACGGCATCACCCCGGTGAGCAGCGAGATCATCACGTCCATGCTCGGCATCTGCGAGGCCCAGAAGAAGTTCTTCTTCGCCCTGGGTGGCCTGCTCGAGGGCAGCGCCGACGCCCTGGCCAAGATCAAGACCTCGTCTCCCGCCGCCCCGGCGGTCGAGGAATCCGAGGAGGATGCGGCCAAGGCCTTCGAGGAACCGCCCACCGCCGAGGCCGAAGCGCCCGAGGAAGCGGAGACGGCCGATGAGGCCAAGCCCGAAGCCAAGCCCGAAGCCAAGGCCGACGCCAAGGGATCGGCCTCGGCCATCTCCTCCATCCGCGTGGCCACCGACAGGCTGGACCGGGTCATCGAACTGGTCGGCAAGCTCATGGTCACCTACGCGGTCATCGCCCAGGGCGGGGCCACCAGCATGACCCAGATGGCCTCCAGCCTGCGCGAGCTCGACAACGTCATCACCCGGCTCCAGCAGGAGGTCAACGCCATCCGCCTGGTGCCGCTCAAGCAGATTTTCATGCCCATGCACCGGCTGGTGAAGAGTCTTTCCCAGAAGATCGGCAAGAAGCTCGACTTCGAGGTCAAGGGCGACGACCTGGCCCTGGACAAGACCATCGTGGAATCCCTGAACGAGCCCCTGGTCCACCTGCTCCGCAACGCCGTGGACCACGGCCTGGAAGACCCCGAGGGACGCAAGGCCGCGGGCAAGCCCGAGACCGGCATCGTGACCCTGTCCGCCTGGCGCAAGGGCGACAGCGCCTTCATCCAGGTCAGCGACGACGGGCGCGGCCTGGACCCGGACCGCATCCTGGCCAAGGCGCTGGAAAAGGGGCTGGCCGACCCGGACAAGGAGTACGAGACCGAGGAGATTCTCCAGTTCGTGCTCCAGAGCGGCTTCTCCACCGCCGAAAAGATCACCGACGTCTCCGGGCGCGGCGTGGGCATGGACGCCGTGGTCAACGCCATCAAGGTCGCCCTGGATGGCGAGGTGTCCATCAAGAGCACGCTCGGCAAGGGCGCGGCCTTCACCATCGTCATCCCCCTGGACCGCTCGGCCAACGAGGGCATCGTGGACGCCCTGGTCTGCAAGGTCGGCGGCGACACCTTCATCATGCCCAGCCGCGACGTGGTCGAGATCTACATGCCCCGGCGCAACGACGTGGTCGCGCTGCCCGACGGCCGCGAGACCGTGGACGTGCGCGGCGAGATCCACTCCCTGCTCCGCCTGGCCGACCTCCTGGAGCTGACCCCGGAGATCGACAACATCGAGATGGCCCAGGCCATCGTGGTCCGGGTGGGCGACTACAAGGGGGCCATCCTGGTGGACGAAGTGCTCCGCCAGCAACAGGTGGTCATCACCGGCTTCACCGTGCCGGTGCAGGAGATTTTCGACATCCCCATCCTGGGCTACGGCATGATGGGCGAATCCGACGCCCTGGTCATCAACGCCGAGGAGATGATCCAGCAATTCCAGGAGCGCATCGCCAAGGCCGCCGACTCGTCCTTGACATAACCGCCGCCCGAAGCATAATCCTCAATCTTCAGGTGTCCTCGGACTCAATAGGGAATCCCGTGCAAATCGGGAGCGGACCCGCCGCCGTGACGTCCTGCCGAACCGCTGCCATTCATGCCACTGGGGTCTCCCTGGGAAGGCGGCAGCGGGAGGGACCAGCCGGAAGACCTGCCTGAAACGCCCATAGGACTTGCCACGGTGGTACGTGGGCTTGCCGCCGAGGTATCGAAGGGAATAATACGGATCCCCTTCCTCTGAAATCGAAGAGGAAGGGGCTTTTCTTTTCCCTCACCCGCCCCTTTTTGGAGAACGTAATGACCCTGTTCAGAAACTCCATCTTCTTCCTGCTCGCCCTGCTGCTGGCCGTCCCGGCCCAGGCCGGGCACCACGACGAGGGCCCGGTCAAAAAGGCCATCGTCCTGGCCGCCTTCGGGACCTCCTACCCCGATGCGGTCAAATCCATCCTGAACATCAAGAGCAAGGTGGAGGCGGCCAACCCCGGCGTGCCCGTGCGCCTGGCCTTCACCTCCAACATCATCCGCCGCATCTGGCAGAAGCGGCAGGACGACGCGGCCTGGCAAAAGGTCCACGCGGACATCCCCGAGGAGGTCCTGTACGTCAAGCATCCGCTGGCCGTCATCGCCGACCTCCAGAACGACGGCTACCGCGACGTCACCGTGCAGTCCCTGCACGTCTTCGCGGGCGAGGAGTTCAACGACCTGGTCGCCCTGGTGGACGGGCTGCAATCCATCCGCACCCTCAAGGCCAAGAACCTGCCCTTCGCCTGGCTGGCGGTCGGCCGCCCGGCTCTGGGCATGCCCGGCACCGAGCATCCCTACACCGAGGACATGGCCCGGGCCGCGAAGATCTTCAAGGTCGACGTGGACCAGGCCAGAAAGCTCGGCGCGGCCCTGGTCTACATGGGCCACGGCAACGACTTCTTCTCCACGGGCATCTACGCAGAATTCCAAAAAGTATTGCAGGCAGAGTACGACTACCCCATCTTCATCGGCTGCGTGGAGGGATATCCGTCCTTCGACGACATGGCCGCCCGGCTCAAGGGGGCCGACAGGAAGAAGGTCCTGCTCAAGCCGTTCATGATCGTGGCCGGTGACCACGCCTCCAACGACATGGCGGGCGACGAGGACGACTCATGGAAGGTCATGCTGGCCAAGCGGGGCTACGCCGTGACCACCGACCTGCGCGGCCTGGGCATGCTCGACGGCTGGGCCGACATCTACGTGGACCATCTCAGGGACGCCATGGCCCAGGGGCCGGAGGCGAAATAGCCCCATGACGTCCGCCGCCCCCCGCACCCCCCTGCGCAACGGCCTGACCGTGGCCCTGCTCGCCGCCGCGCTGGCAGGGCTGGCCCTGGCCGCCTGCACCATGGGGGTCATCCACATTCCGCCGGGCGAGGTCCTGCGCGGACTGCTGGACGGTGTGCTGGGGGCGGCGGATTCGCTGGGCGGCACTGCCGCGGGCATCCTCTTCGACGTCCGCCTGCCGCGCATCCTGACCTGCACGGCCGTGGGCTTCGGTCTGGCCGTGGCGGGCGCGGTCTTCCAGGGGCTGCTGCTCAACCCCCTGGCCGACCCGTTCACCCTGGGCGTGTCCTCGGGCGCGGCCTTCGGCGCGGCCCTGGCCCTGCTCCTGGGGCTCTCCTTTTTCGGACCGGTCACCCTCCTGGTCCTGGCCTTCGCGGGCGCGGCCCTGACCCTTTTCGCCGTCATCTCCCTGGCCGGGCGGGACGGCGAACTGTCCCCGGCCTCGCTCATCCTGGCCGGGGTCATCGTCTCGGCCATCCTCTCGGCGGGCATCAGCTTCATCAAGTACCTGGCCGACGAGCGGGTCTCGGTCATCGTCTTCTGGCTCATGGGCAGCTTCGTGGGCCGCACCCTGAGCGACGCGGCCCTGGCGGGCCTCGCCGCCGTCGCGGCCTTCGCGGTCTGCCTCTTCTACGGGCGCGACCTGAACATCATGAGCCTGGGCACGCGCTCGGCCCGCAGCCTGGGCGTGGACACCGGCCGGGTGCGCCTGGTCCTGCTCGTGACCGCCTCCCTGGTCAGCGCGGTCTGCGTGGCCGTGAGCGGGGTCATCGGCTTCGTCGGGCTGATCGTGCCGCACCTCATGCGCATGGTCGTGGGCCCGGACAACCGCTGGCTGCTGCCCGCCTCCGGCCTGGGCGGGGCCATCCTGCTTCTGCTGGCCGACACCGTGACCCGCGCCCTGCTGCCCCACGAGGTACCCATCGGCGTGCTCACCGCGCTCATCGGCGGCCCGGTCTTCTGCTGGATATTCAGCCGCTCCCGGAGGCTCCCCCGTGGATAGCGCCGCCTTCGTCCTCCGGGACCTCGGCTTCGCCTACGGCGAAAGGCCGGTCCTCGAACACCTGGACCTCACGCTCGATCCGGGCATGGTCCATGGGGTGATCGGCCCCAACGGCAGCGGCAAGTCCACCCTGCTCGACCTGCTGGCCGGGCTGCTCGCGCCCGGCTCGGGCTCGGCCAACCTCAACGGCGAGGACGTCTCGGCCTGCCCCCCGGCCCGGCTGGCCCGGCTCTGCGCCCTGGTCTCCCAGGACCAGGCCCTGCGCTTTCCCTTCACCGTGGCCGAGACCGTGCTCATGGGACGGCACCCGCACATCCCCCGGTTCAGCCGCCCCACGCCCCATGACCTGGAGCGCGTGGAGCGGGCCCTGGCCGCCATGGACCTCCAGGGCCTGCGCCACCGCGCCGTGGCCGACCTGTCCGGAGGCGAGCGCCAGCGCACCGCCGTGGCGCGCGGCCTGGCCCAGGACACCCCGGTTCTGCTCCTGGACGAGCCCACCTCGGCCATGGACATCCGCCACGCCATGGCGGCCATGGACGAACTGACGCGGCTGGCCCGGGCGGGCCGCACCGTGGTGGCCGTGCTCCACGACCTGAACCTGGCCGCCCGGTACTGCGACAACCTGGTCATGCTGGACAAAGGGGCCGTTCACGCCTATGGCAACGTGTCCCGCACGCTTACTCCCGACAACATCCACGCGGTCTTCGGCGTGCGCGCCGCCGTCCTGAAAACCGAATACGGACCGCAGATCGCCTATATTCGAGGAAACTGATTTTGAAACGCCTTCTTTTCACCTTCGCCTTCATCCTGCTTTTCTGTTCCACCGCCCAGGCCCGGACCCTCACCGACGACTCGGGCCGGACCATCACCTTCGACAAGCCGTTCACCCGGATCATCTCCCTGTACGGCGCGCACACCGAAAACCTCTTCAGCCTCGGCCTGGACGAACAGATCATCGGCGTGTCCACGGGCGAGGACTATCCCGCCGCCGCCCTGGCCAAACCGGCCTTCAACGCCCGTGACGGGGTGGAGAAGTTCCTGGCCGCCAAGCCCGACCTGATCCTCGTCCGGCCCATGCACATGCGCGCCTACGCCGGGCTGTGGGCCGCGCTTGCGCGCCACGGCGTCACCGTGGTCTCGCTCCAGCCCGACTCCATTGAGGCCATGTTCGGCTACTGGCGCACTCTGGGCGCCCTGACCGGCCGCCAGATGAAGGCCGAATACATGGTCGAGGACTTCCGCGACGGCGTGCGCCGCGCCGAGGACCGCCTGTCCACCATCCCCGTGGAGGAGCGGCCCGGCGTGTTCTTCGAGTCCATCCACAGCAAGACCGCCACCTTCTCGCCCGGCTCCATGCCCCTGTTCGTCCTGGAGAAGGCGGGCGGCGTCAACGTGGCCGCCGACGCCCGGCCCCGCCACGGCACCAACATCGCGGAGTACGGCCTGGAACGGCTGCTGAACAAGGGCAGCGCGATCGACGTCTACCTGGCCCAGCGTGGAACCATGAACGACGTCACCGCCAAGGACATCGTGGGCAGCCCGGCCGCCTCGCGCATCAAGGCCGTCCTGACCCGCAACGTCTTCCTGGTGGACGAGCACCTGGTCTCGCGCCCCACCCTGCGGCTGCTCGAAGGCATCGACACCGTGTACCAGCTCCTGCATCCCTAGGCCCCAAGTTGACGCGCCAGCGCAAAACAGACACAGTCGGCTACCGACAAAAACATAACGGATAGACAACGTGACCAAGAAAGGCACCCTCTACGGCATCGGGGTCGGCCCCGGCGACCCGGAACTGCTCACCCTCAAGGCCGTGCGCGTCCTCGGACAGGTGGACGTGATCTTCGCCGCCGCCTCCACCAAGAACGACTATTCCACGGCCTATTCCATCGCCCGGCCGCATCTCAAGGACGATGTGCGCATCGTCCGCCTGGGCTTCCCCATGACCAAGGACCAGGACGCCCTGAACGAGGCCTGGACCGAAAACGCCCGGCTCGTGGCCGAGGTCCTGGACAACGGCGAGGACGCCGCCTTCCTGACCCTGGGCGACCCCCTGACCTACTCCACATACGGCTACCTGCAGCGCACCCTGCTGGCCACGAACCCGGACCTGCGCCTGCGCGTCGTCCCGGGCATCACCTCCTTCCACGCCGCCGCCGCGCGCATCGGCCTGGTCCTGTGCGAGTCCAAGGAGTCCCTGCTGATCACCTCGGGCGTGGCCGACTCCGCCCGCCTGGAGGAGCAGCTGAATTCCGCCGACAACGCGGTCATCCTCAAGGCGTACAAGAACTTCGACGAGATCCGCGCCCTGCTGACCAAGCTCCGCCTGGCCGACACCACGGTGCTCGTCTCCCGCCTGGGCATGGACGAGGAGTCCATCCTCATGGACATCAAGGACGCCCCCAAGCAGCCGCACTACTTCTCCCTGGCCCTGGTCAAGAGGAACAAGCCGTGAGCACCGCCATCGTCCTGGCCGCCTTCGGCTCGCGCCACAAGAACGCCATGGCCTCGCTGACCCACATCACCGAACGGGTCCGGGCCGCCTACCCGGACATCCCCGTGCGCGTGGCCTACACCTCCAAGACCATCCGGGGGCACATGAAGAAGGCGGGCGAAGCGGTGGACTCCGTGCCCGCCGCACTGGACAGGCTCCTGAGCGAGGGCGTGACCCACGTGGCCGTCCAGTCCCTGCACCTCATCCCCGGCACCGAATTCCACTATCTCCTTGGCCTGGCCAACGAGCTCATGCTCCGCCAGGGCGGCTTCTCCCGCGTGGAGGTCGGCTTCCCTCTGGTGGCCGGCGAAGCGGGCGTGGAGCAGGTGGCCGACGCGGTCCTGGCCATCGCCGAGCAGGGCAGGGGCGAGAACGACGCCGTGCTCTTCATGGGCCACGGCACCAAGCACGACGGCAACGTCTACTACGAGGCCCTGCACCGCGCCTTCCAGCAGCGCGACCCGTCCGTGCACATGGGGGTTATGGAAGCCGAACCCGGCATCGACGCGATCATCGAACGGTTCACCCGCGACGGCGTCAAAAAGGCCCACCTCCTGCCTTTCCTCTTCGGCGCGGGCTGGCACGCCGCCCGCGACATGGTCGGCGATTCCGAGACCAGTTGGAAGACCCGCCTGGAAAAGGCGGGCATCCAGTGCGAGGCCGTGCTCAAGGGCGCGGGCGAATACGACCAGCTCGTGGACATCTGGCTCAGCCACCTCCACGACGCGCTGGCGCGCATGAACCGCTGTTAGCGGTTGCCCCCGGGCCCCCATCCCCTCTTCCTTCCTAAACTTTTTGCGCCGCTTCGCGGAGGGCGGTGGTGTGCGGCATGGTGTGCCGTGTCTCCGGGGTGGTACGGGCTCGGGACGGGGACAAAGGGAAAGGTCCGGGAACGCCTTTGGATCAGGCGGGCCGCTGTTACCGGGCCGCCTGCCGCATGTGATCGGCCATGGCGTCCACGATGCGCGGCCAGACCGGCGTGGGCAGGTCGTGGCCCATGCCCTCGATGACCAGCAGTTTCGCGCCCGGTATGAGCCGGGCCGTCTCCCTGCCGCCCTCCAAGGACATGAAGGGGTCCCTGTCGCCGTGGATCACGAGCGTGGGGGCCTGGATCGAGGCGATGGAGGATTTCCGGTAGCCGTGGGCCACGACGGCCAGCCCCTGGCGGGCCATGCCCTGCGGATAGTAGGACCGGTCGAAACTCTCGCCCAGAAGACGCCGCAGCCGTTCCTCCTCAAAGGGAAAACCGGGGCTCCACAGCTTCCGCCACATGTCCGTCTGGTGCGTGACGAACGCCTCGCGCTCGGCCGGGATGGGCTTGTACACCTCGGCCAGGACATCGTCCGCGATCCCGGGCAGTTCGGGGTTCCCCGTGCTCGACATGATGGACGTCAGGCTCAGGACGCGCGCCGGGTGCCGGTAGGCCACGACCTGGGCGATCATGCCGCCGACCGAAGCGCCGCAGACGTGCGCCCTGTCGATATGAAGGGCGTCGAGCAGGCTCACTGCGTCATCCGCCATGTCCTCGAGGGTGTAGGCGGGCGTCACGGGCTGACCGGCCATGGCCGCCGCGATGTCGGGCACGCCCGCCTCGTCGAACTTGGTGGACAGGCCTATGTCCCGGTTGTCGAAACGGATCACGTAACATCCCCGCTCCGCCAGCATCTCGCAGAACCCGGCCTCCCAGTAGATCATCTGGCTTCCGCCGCCCATGATCAGCAACAACGCCGGTCCCTTGTCATCGCCGAACGTATCGTACTCAATGTCAATGCCATTTGCCTTTATCCGAGACATGATGCCTTCCTTTCGGTTGATTCTCCGCCGACCCAAATCCCTACCAACTTCCTCCTCCGCTGCCAACCCGATGACCGCCGTTTACACGGCTCGCCCCTTGGGCTAGTCTGCCCCCCTACGGAGACGACGTGAGCATACTGATACACACCCATGACGGCGGGCGCTTCGCCCTGGAGCCCAAGCCCGGCGACACCCTGGCCCGGACCATCTTTCTCTCCCGGCTGTGGCACAGCGTGCCGCTCTGCTCGGGCCTGGGCAAGTGCGGCCTGTGCCGCGTGCGCTTCCTCAAGGATGCACCCGAAGCGAACCGCGACGAACTGAAGAAGCTCGGGCAGGAGCGGCTCGACCAGGGCTGGCGGCTCGCCTGCCTGCACCCGTCCGAACCGTGCGAGATCGAGCTGCCCGAGCCGGTGCGCAGCCAGCGCGCCGTGCGCGCCCTGAAGCAGGCCTGCGGCGACTTCGCCCTGGCCGTGGACCTGGGCACCACGTCCGTCCACTGGACCGCCCTGGTGAACGGCGAACCCGTGGCCACGGGCCGCGAGCTCAACCCGCAGATGGGCATGGGCTCCGAGGTCATGTCCCGGCTGGCCGCCGCGTCCACGGCGGAGGGACGGTTCGTGCTCCGCGCCCTGATCACCGACCGCATCACCGAACTGGCCCAGCTCGCCGCCCGCAACCTGGGCGGCCAATGCATCGGCCTGGCCGTGTCCGGCAACCCGGCCATGACCTACATCCTGCTCGGCAAGAAGCCCGACGACCTGGCGACCGCGCCCTACGAACTGACCTATTTCGGTGGCGACGAGAAGCGGCTGGGTGCGGGGCTGCCACCGGCCTACATCCCGCCCCTGCTCGCGCCCTTTGTCGGGGCGGACCTGTCCGCCGGGCTGACCGCCGTGGAGTACGGCGGCGAGCCGCAGTATCCGTTTCTCCTGGCCGACCTCGGCACCAACGGCGAGTTCATCCTGGCCCTGTCGCCCGAAAAGCGGCTGTGTGCCAGCGTGCCCATGGGCCCGGCCCTGGAGGGCGTGGGGTTGTCCTTCGGGCGCACCGCCGGGCCCGGCGCGATCACCGGCTTCCGGCTGACCCCCAAGGGCCTCGACATCCGCTATTTCGACGACTCGGACGCCGCCCAGGCCACGAGAACGGGCATGACCGGCACGGGCTACCTGTCCCTGGCCGCGGTGCTGCGCGCCCACGGCGTGCTGGACGAGACCGGGCGCTTCGCCAAGGGGACCACGCCCCTGGCTGCGAGGCTGGCCCAACGGGTCACGGCCTTGGACGGCGAGCCCGCCTTCGCGGTCAATGACGAGATCCGGCTCCCGGCCTCGGACGTGGAGGAGATCCTCAAGGTCAAGGCGGCCTTCAACCTGGCCGTGTCCGCCCTGCTGGGGGCCGCCGGGATCGGCCCGGGCGGGCTGAAACAAATCTATCTGGCCGGGGCGCTGGGCGAGCATGTCTCGCCCGCCGACCTGGAGACCCTGGGCTTCCTGCCTCCGGGTTGCGCGGCCCGGACGATCAAAGCGGGCAACACGTCGCTCAAGGGCACCGAGCTGCTCCTGGCCGACCCGGCGGCGCGCGCCTTCGCCGAATCCCTGCCCGAGGGGCTGACCCGCGTGGACCTGACCGGCGACGCCGATTTCGGCGACCACTTCATCCAAAGGATGCGTTTTTCCTATGTCGATTGACGGCCTGTTTCCCAACCTGACCGAGGACAACGTCGAACAGCTCGCCTGCTTCGTCGACCTGCTCAAGCGTACCTGGCCGCTCAAGGGCAGGCACCGCGAACAACTGAAGTACGACATCCGCGACATGTCGCGCAGCCTGACCAACGAGCGGTCCACCCGGCGCAAGGAGTACATGACCGACGACAAGTTCCTGTCGCCGTACCTCTACTATTTCCTGCCCTGGAACCTGTTCCGCCTGTCCCGGCTGTTCTCCGGCCTGGAGCTGGACATCCCCGAGGACGGCCAGGTGGCGGACCTGGGCACGGGCCCGCTGACCACGGTCCTGGCCCTGTGGATGTCCCGGCCGCACCTGCGCGGACGGCGGCTGAACTTCACCTGCCTGGACATCGCGCCCAAGACCATGCACACCGGGCTCAAGCTCTTCCAGGCCCTGGCGGGCGAGGACTCCCCCTGGCGCATCAAGACGGTCAAGGCCGGATTCACGGACCACATCCGCGACAAGGCCGACCTGCTCATGGCCGCCAACGCCTTCAACGAGCTGGACTGGTCCGGCCGGTCCACCCGGCCCCAGGCCGAGAAGCTGGCCACGCACATGATCGGCTCCACCAAGGAGACCGGGCGCATCCTGCTCGTGGAGACCGGCGTGCGCCTGGCCGGGCGGATCATAGCCGAGATGCGCGCCCAGTTCCTGGAAAAGGGCTACAAGCCCATCGCGCCCTGCCCGCACACGGGCGAGTGCCCCATGCCCGCCCTGGGCCAGGGGCCGTGGTGCCACTTCAACTTCTCCACTAAGGGCGCGCCCGCGTGGCTGGAGCAGGTTTCCAGGGAATCGTCCCTGGAAAAGGACAACGTGAGCCTCAACTTTCTCTACCTGTCGCCCGGCGGCGCCTCGGAATGGGGCGCGGTGCGGGCCGTGTCCGAGCCCTTCAAGCTGCACGGCGGCAAGGGCCAGTACGCCTGCTCGGACAAGGGGCTGACCCTGATCGAGTACGCGGCCGGAACGCGGCCCCTGTTCCCGGGCCAACTGATCGTGCCCAACTGGCCGCAGAATCCCAAGACCGACCTCAAGTCCAAGGCGCTCATCCTCCCCTACAAACCCTAAGAGCGAGCAATGAAGATCATCGATCTCGGGCTGATCGGCTACAAGGAAGCCGAGGCCCTGCAACTGAAAACCCTGGACGCCGTGACCACCGGCGAACAGGACAACACCGTATTCCTGCTGGAGCACCCCAAGGTCATCACCCTGGGCCGCCTGGGCGGAGCCGAAAACCTGCACCTGGACCCCGAGGAGCTGCAGCACGACGGCATCGGCCTGGTCCAGACCACGCGCGGAGGAAACATCACCTGCCACTTCCCCGGCCAGCTGGTGGCCTACCCCATCTGGCGGGTGGAGAAGCGCCCCGGCGGCATGCGCAAGTTCTTCCACGACATGGAACAGGCGGTCATCGACACCTGCGCGCATTACGGAGTCGAGACCATCCGCCGTCCCAAGCATCCGGGCGTCTGGGTGGACGAAACGCGCAAGATATGTTCCATGGGCATCGGCGTGCGCCGCTGGGTGACCTATCACGGCCTGGCCCTGAACGTCGCCCGCGACACGAGCCTTTTCAACGCCATCACCCTGTGCGGCATCCAGGGCGCGGTACCCACTTCCATCTCCGCCGAAGCCGGGCGGGACATAGACATGGAGGACGTCAAGCATGTCTTCAAACGAGCCTTTGCAAAAGCCTTTGCGGATACCGCCGTGGTTGCGGATCAAGCTGCCGAGTAACGAGAATTTCTCCAACACCTCGGAGCTCATCGGCGACCTGCACCTGAACACGGTCTGCCAAAGCGCCAAGTGCCCCAACAAATGGGAGTGCTTCTCCAAGAACGTGGCCACGTTCCTGATCATGGGGGCCATTTGCACGCGCAACTGCGCCTTCTGCAACATCGCCTCGGGCGACATGGAGCCGCTGGACCCGACCGAGCCCGCCCGCGTGGCCGAGGCCGCAAGACGTCTTGCGCTCAAGCACGTGGTCATCACCTCGGTCACCCGCGACGATCTCCCGGACGGCGGCTCGAACCACTTCGCGGCCACCATCCGGGCCGTGCGCGAGACCATGCCCGAGTGCACCGTGGAAGTGCTCATCCCGGACTTCCAGGGAGACGAACCGGCGCTGGGGGCCGTGCTCGACGCGCACCCCAACGTGCTCAACCACAACCTGGAGACCGTGCCGGTCCTGTACGACGCCATCCGGCCCCAGGCGAACTACCGCCAGTCCCTGGCCCTGCTGGAGAACGCCAAGCGCATGGCCACGGACATCCCGACCAAGTCCGGCATCATGGTCGGCCTGGGCGAGACCGACGAGCAGATCATGACCGTACTGGACGACCTGGCGGCGATTGACTGCGACATCGTGACCATCGGCCAGTACATGCAGCCCAGCCGCCAGCACCCCATGGTCAAACGGTACGTGGAGCCCGAAGTCTTCGAGATGTACGCCGAGGAAGGCAGGAAACGCGGCATCCGCCACATGTTCAGCGCCCCCCTGGTGCGGTCGAGCTACAACGCCGCCGACTTCGTCTAAACGAAGCAGAACCGAACAATGCAAAGGCCGCCCCGGTGACATCACCGGAGCGGCCTTACCTTTTCCTCTATGAACACCCCGCGCCGAAGGCGCATAAACGGGATGCAAGGGTGCGAACCCTTGCCCGCCGGAGGCGAAGTCACCCACCATCGCCGCGCAGCGGCTTCAAGTCCTGATTTAAAAAATCCAGTCCCGAATACGCAGGTCGATGCTCGGAATTCCCCGGAACCTGTCGATCTTGGGAGTGAAGGCGAAGCGCATGACCCGGTTGTGCACGGCGCGGGTCAGGGAGTCGCCCATGCGCCAGGCCTTGCCGGGCAGCTTGGTGCCGGTCTCCTGGTCCTCCAGGACGAGCTTGACGTGCTCGCCCTCGCGGCCGAACAGGGCGTGCTCGGCCACGCGCACGGGCTTGGTGGCGAAGACCGGCTCGGGATTGCCCATGCCGAAGGGCTGGAGCAGTTCGAGTTCCTTGAGCAGGGTGTTGTTGATGTTGGAAAAGGCCAGCTCGTGGTCGAGCTTGAGGGTGGGCGTGAGCGGCTTGGCTCCGAGGGTCGCGACCACGTGGTCGTTGAATTGTTCGCGCAGGGCTTCGAGGTTCTCGGCCTTGAGGGACAGCCCGGCGGCCTGGGCGTGGCCCCCGAACCCTTCGAGCACGTCGGCCACCTCGGCCAGGCCGTCGTGGAGGTTGAACTCCGGGATGCTCCGGCCCGACCCTTTGAGCAGGCCCGGCTCGGACGAGCAGAGCAGCAGCGTGGGCCGGTAGTATTTCTCGGCCACGCGCGAGGCCACGATGCCGATGATGCCCGGATGCCAGTGCTCGGCGTACAGGACCAGCCCGGCCATGTGGCGCATGGTCTCGGCCTGGGCCATGGCCTGGTCCGCGATCTCCTGTTCCTGGCGGCGGCGCTCCATGTTGATGGCGTTGAGCTCCTCGGCAATGGGCATGGCTGAGTCGAAATCCTTGGCGAGCAGCAGGTTCAGGGCCTTTTCCGGGTCGCCCATGCGCCCGGCGGCGTTGATCCTGGGGGCCAGGTGGAAGCCGATCTGCCCGGCCCCGAGCTCGGCCTGGCGGGCGTAGTCGCTGACCACCTTGAGGGCGGCCATGCCGGGCCGTTTGGCGTCCTTGATGACCAGCAGGCCGTTCTTGACCAGGATGCGGTTCTGGCCGGTCAGCCGGACGATGTCCGCGATGGTCCCCAGCGCGACCAGGTCGAGGAGCGGGCGCACGTCCACGCGGTCGCCGGGGAGCATCCCGTTCAGGGCCACCACGAGCATGAAGGCCACGCCCACCCCGGCCAGGTCGTAGCAGGAGCCGCCCTCACCGAGGCGCGGGTCGCATATGGCGTGGGCGTCGGGCAGGGTCTCGCCGGGCAGGTGATGGTCCGTGACCACCACGGTCATGCCCAGCTCGCGGGCGCGGGCCACCGGCGCGATGTCCGAGATGCCGCAGTCCACGGTCAGGAGCATGGTCGCGCCCTGCCCGTGCAGTTGCTCCACGCCCTCGACGTTCATGCCGTACCCTTCCTCCATGCGGTTGGGCAGGTGGTGCATGACGTCCCGGCCGCGCAGGGTGAAGAATTCCTTGATGACCGCCGTGGCCGTGATGCCGTCCACGTCGTAGTCGCCCCACACGGCCAGGGGGCGGCCCTCGGCCAGCCCCCGGGCGATGGTCTCGGCGGCTTCGGCCAGGCCGGGAACCTCGGCAGGGTTGGCCATGTGCCGCAGCAGCGGGCTGAGGAAGCGGTCCATTTCGCCCACGTCGGTCAACCCCCGGTTCCAGAGGATTTCGACGATGAGCGGCGATACGTTCAGTTCCTCGGCCATGGCCGCTGCCGACGACGGCGCGGCCCCCTCATTGCGGGGTTTCCAGATGCAAGGCAAGGCGATTGTCCCGTGTGGTCAGGAGAGAATGTTCACGAATTGTTCGATGTCGTCCGAGTCGACCAGCTCCTCGGCGACTTCCAGAAGGTCGTCCATGTCCACGTCCACGGCCTGGCAGAGCTCGTCCACCCGTTCGCCGTACCGCCCGTCCGGGTCGTCCACGGCGTGAACCACGCTGTCGGCCAGGCTGATGACGTTGGACTCGTTGGAAAATTGCGGCGAGAGGTCCGGCGAATGGTGCCAGTTGACCGGCTCCACCAGGGCGGCGGGCAGGTCCCAGGAGCGCAGCACCAGCGCGCCGATGACCGCGTGGTCCAACCCCCAGTATTCCTCCTCGGCCTCGCTGTCGGTCATCTCTTCGCTCTCGGCCATCTCGCGGATGGCCGACCAGTCGTCCGGGCGCTTCAGGGCGGTGACCAGCTTGCCGAAATCGTGGAGCAGCCCGGAGGTGAACAGGTTTTCCGGCTTGCCCACGCCGATCATGCGGGACAGTTCCCTGGCGACCATGGCCACCAGGAACTGGTGCGCCCAGTACCGCCCCAGATCGAAATCATCGGGCATGGAGTAGCGCCGGGTCAGGCCGGTCACGCCGAGGGCCAGGACGATGTTGCGGATCTCTGCCATGCCGAGCACCGCGGCGGCGCGAGCCACGCTCTGGACCTCGGCCTGCAGGCCGTAATAGGCGGAATTGGCCAGTTTCAGGATGCGTGCGGTCAGCCCCTGGTCCTTGCTCAGGGTCCCGCCCACGTCTTCCATGGAGGCCAGCGACCCGTTGCCGGTCTGGACGAACAGCTGCTTCAGGACCTCGGGCGAAAACGGCAGGTCCTCGCGCATGAGCGGTAGTTCCTGAAGAAAGCCCTGGATTCTATCCTGATTCATGAACACTCCTGCCCCGAGCCGCCGGGCGGCTCACCGGACCGCTTAATCCAGCTTGATGGGCGCCGACGGGACCGGTTTTTCCCCGTTCGCCTCATCCGTATCGACCTTGGACCGCCGACTCGGCATGACTGCCGACACGTCCGGTCCCTCGCCCTTGCCCACATACCCCTTGTCCTCGAGGAAGGCCCAGAACTTCAGACTCGCCTCGAGATTCGGGTTCAGTTCCAGACTCTTGAGCAGATACTTCTTGCATCCCTCGATGTTGCCCTTTTCGAAGTAACAGCGGGCGATGTTGTGGAAGAGGTGCTCGTCGTTCTGCACCAGTTGCTCGGCCCGGAGATAGTATTGCAGCGCCTGATCGTACATCTTGTTCTTGCGCATGTTGATGCCGAAGTCGTTGAACAGATGCTTGTGCTCGGTGTCGAAGGCGGCCTCAAGGCCGACCAGCCGCTCGAAAATGTCGTTGGCCTTGGCCTGGTCGCCCCGGTCGAGGTAGGTCAGCCCCAGGCCGAAATTGGCCCGGACGTTCTCCTCGTCGATGGCCATGGCCTGCTTGTACTCGAACTCGGCGGAATAGGCCGCGCCCCGCTCGCGGTGCTGCTCGCCGCGCACGATGGCGCTGTCCATCTCCTTGATGGCCGGGTAGACCGTGGACACGTAGAATTCGGGTTCGGGATTGAACTTGGTCAGGAAATCGTCACGCGGAATGCTGCGCTTGGGGCCCGAGGGCACGTAATTGCGGTTCAGGGGCTGGACGGAAATTTCGCCGGTGTCGAGCTCCTCGGCGTCCCAGTAGGTCTTCTGGATCGTCTTGCGCTGCGTGGTCCCCGTCCCGACCTTGGCGACGGTCTGCGTGGAGAAGATGCCCTTGATCTTCTCCGCCCCGTCACGCACTATCTCATGCCGGTTTTCGGCACCCTGCCCCTGCTCGGCCATCCAACGCTCCTATCCGGCCCGGCCCATCTCCTCGATGATCGCCCGGGCCGCTTCTTCCGGCCGTTTAGCCCTGGTCACGGGCCTGCCCACCACCAGGAAATCCGATCCGCTGCGCACCGCCTCCGCCGGGGTGACCACCCGCCGCTGGTCCCCGGCCTCGGCCGAGGCCGGACGGATGCCGGGGGTGAGACAGACGAAGCCGCTCCCGCAGGAGGCCTTGATCCGCTCCACCTCCAGGCCCGAGCAGACCACTCCATTTAAGCCATATTGCTTGGCTTTCACAGCCAGGTCAAGGGCCATCTCCGAGGGGCCCGGGGCGTTGGCCACGGGCAGGTCTCCGGCCGCCATGCTGGTCAGCATGGTCACGGCCAGGACCAGGGGGGCGGGCTGTCCGGGGACCGCGCCCTCGGCGCATCCCTCCATGGCCGCGCGGGCCATGCGCTCCCCGCCCAGGGCGTGGATGTTGACCATGTCCGCGCCCAGACGCACGGCCGAGCGCACCGCGCCCTGCACCGTGTTCGGAATGTCGAAGAATTTCAGGTCCAGGAAGACCTTGAACCCCAGCTCCTTGAGCCCGGTGACCACCTTGGGGCCCTCGGCCGTGAACAGCTCCAGGCCGACCTTCATCCACGGGGCCGTGCCCCGCAGGGTCCGGGCCATGGACAGGGCCGTATCCGCGTCCCTGAAGTCCAGTGCGACGACGAGATCAGCCATTGTTTTCCCAGGTCTGCATGATGTTGTCGAGGATGCCGGGCCGCAGCGCGGGCTTGCACCGACCGGCCAGGTACACGGCCTTGAGCTCGGCGTAGGCCTCGTCCAGGTCGTCGTTGACCACCCAGTAGTCGAACCACTCGGCCTGGGCCAGTTCGCCCGAGGCGTTCGCGAGCCGCTTTGCGATGGACTCCTCCGAATCGGTGCCGCGTCCCTTGAGACGGCGCACCAGTTCCTCGCGGGACGGGGGCAGCAGGAAGACGAAGGTGCCCTTGTAGAAGGTCTTCTTCAACTGCTTGGCGCCCTGCACGTCGATGTCGAAGAGCACGTCCTGGCCCTGGTGGAGCATCTCCTCCACGGGCTTGGTGGCCGTGCCGTAGAAGTTGCCGTGGACCTCGGCCCACTCGCAGAACGCGCCCTTGCTGCGCATGGCCACAAAGGTCTCGCGGGACACGAAGTGGTATTCCCGGCCGTCCTGCTCCACGCCGCGCGGCGCGCGGGTGGTGTAGGAGACGGAGAACCCGAAGTCCGGGTACTCCTCCCGCAGCATGGAGATGAGCGTGCTCTTGCCCGTGCCGCTGGGCGCGCAGACCACCAGGACCTGGCCCAGCCTGAATTTATGATCGTCCTGAACCACCTATTCCCCCTCGTCCGCGCTGAAACGCTGCCCGATGGTCTCGGCCTGGATGGCGGACAGGACAACGTGGTTGGAGTCGGTGACGATGATCGCCCTGGTCTTGCGGCCCTGGGTGGCGTCGATCAGCCGCCCCTCGGCGCGGGCGTCCTCGCGCAGCCGCCGCATGGGCGCGCTGGACGGGTTGACGATGGAGATGACCCGGTCAAGCACCACGAAGTTGCCGAAACCGACGTTGAGTAATCCCTGTTTCTGCATGACTACCTACTCGATGTTTTGCACCTGTTCGCGGCAGCGTTCCAGCTCCGCCTTGAAATCCACCACCAACCGGCTGACCTCGGTATCCTGGGCCTTGTTGCCGCAGGTGTTGATCTCGCGGAAGGTCTCCTGCACCAGGAAGTCGAGCTTCTTGCCCACGTCGTCCTTGTCGGCCAGAACCTCGGCCAGCCGCTCCAGATGGGCGTCGAGCCGGGTCAGCTCCTCGGACACGTCGAGCTTGTCCGTGAGGTAGGCCACTTCCTGGAGCATGCGGTCCTCGGAAAATTCGGCGTTGGCCGACTCCAGCATGTCGGTGATGCGCTGCCTGAGACCGGCCTTCTTGGCCTCGAGGATGTCCGGCACGCGCTCGCGGACCTTGTCGGCCAGTTCGCGCAGGGTGGCGAACCGGGCCGTCAGGTCGGCCACCAGCGCTTCGCCTTCCCTGGACCGGGAGTCCACCCAGTCGGCCAGGGCCGCTTCCAGCCCCTTGTTCAGGCTCTCGGCCAGGCCCGGATCGGGCTCGGACCCGTTGTCGCGCCACAGGGACGGCATGCCCAGGATCCGGTTATAGTCCGGGCTGAATATCTCGCCCCGGCTCTCGGCCAGCTTTTCCATCTCGCGGAACATGGCCTGGGCCATGGTCTCATTGAAGGATACGCCGAGCACTCCGGCGTCCAGGACCTCGAGGTTCAGGGAGACGTCCACCCGCCCGCGCGAGGCGTAGGTGCGCACGATGCGCTCCCAGCCGTTCTCCAGCGAGCGCAGGGAGCCGGGCATGCGCCATTTGACGTCCAGGAACCGTCCGTTGACGCTCTTGATCTCCCAGACGTGGGTCCAGGCGTGTTCATTGGTTTCGCACCGGCCGAAGCCGGTCATGCTTACAGGCATATGTTTATCCTTATTGTTGTAAGCCGCGTGTTGTGGGAAAAATCACGTTTGCGGCTTGCTCAGCTTGGTTTTATACGACAGGCGCAGCTTTGTCAGCCGCGTTTTCATGGCCTCCCCCGCGTAATCGGGGAAAGTCCAGGGGAAATCCACCCATTTCCCGCGCTGCCAGATCAGGGTCAGGTCGGCCCAGATGCCGTCGCGCAGGTAGATGCGGTGCGTGAAATTCTTGCCCGTGGCCAGGACCAGCCGCTGCAGGGTCAGGAAGCCGGGGTCCAGGTTGAACCGCCTGCGCCCGTCCGCCGCGAACCGCTGCTCCACCGCGTTGGTCCACAGCTTGATGTCCGCCAGCTCGACCAGGGGGCGCAATCCGTCGAAGGCGATCAGCCGCCGGGTGATGGGCGAGCCCAGCTCCTCGTCGTAGTAGTCGGTCTCGTCGAAGGCGAACGCCTCGGAGGACTCGAACGGGCCGAAACGGGCCGTGAGCTCCGCGCTCACCTCGGGCCAGAACACGTCCCAGTCCGCGCTCAGCACGGAGATGACCAGCAATCCCGGATCGGGCGTCCTGGGCGTGCTCATTCCCCGCCCTCCAAAGGCTCGACGACGACCACGCCCTTGTCCACGCGCACGGGATGCGCCCGGACCAGGGAACGGGGCGCGCACCCGGGCGCGTCCTCGAACCGGCAGGCCGCGTAGTACTGGCTGACCCCGCGCCCGCGCTCGTCCTGGACCAGGACGTCCAGGCGCGGCAGATCGAGCAGCCGCTTCAAAAAGGCGGACTTCTTGCGGGCCACGAGCTTGCGCAGCCGGGCCGCGCGCTCCTTGCGCACCGGTACGTCCACCGCGCCGGGCAGGTCCGCCGCCCTGGTTCCGGGCCGCTCGGAATAGGGGAACACGTGTCCGTAGGTCAGCGGCAGGGCCCGGCAGAGCTCCAGGGTACGCTCGAACTGCGCCTCGGTCTCGCCGGGGAACCCGGTGATCAGGTCCGCGCCCAGTCCCATGACCGGCCAGAACGCCTTGAGCCGTTCCATGAACTCCACGGCGGACTGCGGCGAATAGTGGCCGCGCCCCATGGCCTTGAGAACTTCGGGATCGCCACTTTGCAGAGAAAGATGCAGTTGCGGGCAGACCAGCCGGGACGCGCCGAGCACGTCGAGCGCCTTGTCGGTCAACTGCCCCGGCTCCACGGACGAGATGCGCAGCCGCGCCCGACCGGCCCAGTCCAGGGCGAAGCTCTTTTCCAGGCGAGCCACCAGGTCCCAGAAATCGGGCTTGCCCGCGAGGTCGCGCCCGAAGTGGCGCAGGTTGATGCCACTTAAAATGAACTCGCGGAAGCCCGCGCCGAGCAGCCGGGCGACCTCGGCCTCCACCTCGGCCATATCCCGGCTCACGGACCGGCCGCGCGTCAGGGGCACGATGCAGTAGGTGCAGAAATGGGAGCAGCCGTCCTGAACCTTGACCACAGCCCGGGCCCGGCCGTAGCCGCTGATGGAAAAGGGCGCGAACCGGGGCTTGTCCGGGGCGGTGACGTTCCCTTCGGGGCCGTCCAGCAGCTGCGCCTTGTCCGCCTGGCCCACCACGCGGACCACGCCGGGCAGCGCGGCCAGCTCGTCGGGCATGACCTGGGCCGCGCACCCGGTGACGATGATCCCGGCCTCGGGATTGTCGCGGTGGAAGCGGCGCACGGCCTGGCGCAGGTCGGCCACGGCATTGGCGGTCACGGCGCAGGAGTTGACCAGGATGAGGTCGGCCGCGCGCGGGTCGTCCACCTCGACGGCGTCCCGCCCGGCCCAGGCCTCGGCGATGGACCGGGTCTCGTACTGGTTGATCTTGCAGCCCAGGGTGGCGGTGTGGAAGGTTGTCATGCTAGGATACGTCTGTCCGGTTTGTACAAAAAGTTCATCAACTCTAGCCGAGGTGGCCCCCATGAAGCAAACGAATGCCATTTCCCGCCGCTTGGGCACAAAGTCACGGTTCTCCGCCCTGTTCTCCCTGTTGGCCGCCCTGCTGCTCGCGGGCTGCGTGGGCTCTTCCCTCGGCGTGGGCGTCGGCGTGGGCACCGGCGGGGGCGGCGTGGGCGTCGGCGTCGGCGCGGGCACGACCTCGGTGGGCGTCGGCGCGGGCGGGTTCGGCGTGTCCCTGAACTCCACCGGGGATTTCCTGAACAACGGCCCGAACGAGGCCTATCTCAACAACAAGGCGGGAATCAAGCAGTTGAACGACGGAAATTTCGAGGCGGCCCGCAAAATCTTCACCGACACCCTCGAAAAATACCCGGACCTGCCGGACTCCACCTACTATCTCGGCCTGACGCTCATCTACCTGGGCCAGCGCGAGGCGGGTTTCGGCCTGCTCAAGACCTACCGGGAGCCCCTCTTCTACCGGGCCACCAGCGCAGTGCAGCGCATGGCCGCCTACCTGGAGAAGAAGCCCGAACTGACTGCCGAGGAAATCCACAAGGCCATGAATCGGGAGCGGCGCGACGGGTTCGACCGGGACCTCCGGGAGCGCAGGGAGCTCCAATACGGCCTGTAGCGCCTACAGCGCCTCCTCGATGATCCCGCCGCCGAGCACGGTCCCGGCCTCGTCGTAGACCGCCGCCACCTGGCCGGGCGTGGGCCGGGTGTGCGGCTCCAGAAAATCGAAATACAGTTTGCCGCCGGACAGCCACGCCTTGGCGGGCTTGGCCTTCTGGCGGTAGCGGGTCTGGACCAGCACGGAGCCGGGCCAATCCCTGGCCGGGCACATGAGGTTGACCTGTCCGGCCACGCACCCCTTGGCGTCGAGGAATTCCTTCGGCCCCACGATCAGGGTGTTGGACGCCACGTCCTTGTCCAGGACGTAGAGCGGCTCGGACCACGGAATGCCCAGGCCGCGCCGCTGGCCCTGGGTGTGCCGCCACAGCCCCTGGTGCTCGCCGATGACCCGGCCGTCCGGCAACGCCGCCGGGCCCGGGCCGGACATGTCGCAGCGCGCGGTCAGGAAGTGCTGGTAGTCGTCGTCCGGCACGAAGCAGATTTCCTGGCTTTCGCTCGGCAGCGGCGGGGTCAGGCCGAGCCCTTGGAGGAAAGCGGGCACGTCACGCTTGAAGGTCCGGGCCAGGGGGAACTCGGCCAGGCGCAGCTTCTCCACCGGGACCATGGACAGAAAATAGCTCTGGTCCTTGGCCGCGTCCCGGCCGCGCACCAGCATCCGCCCCTGTTCGCGGTCCTCCATGCTGACGTAGTGGCCCGTAGCCAGCCGGTCGGCCCCGAGGTTGCGGGCCGCGTCGAAGAGGACCCCGAACTTCATGCGCGGGTTGCACATGGCGCACGGGTTGGGCGTCAGCCCGGCCCTGTATTCGGCCACGAACGGCTTGATCACCCGGTCGTCGAAGGCCTGGTGCAGATCCAGGGCGTGGAACGGCACGCCGAGCGTATCGCACGCCCTGGCCAGCCCCTCGGCCACCCGCTCCCAGGCCGTGGAAGGCGGCAGGAAATGGCCGTGCACGGCCAAAAGCTCCTCGTCCCGCTCCTGGAGCAGGGCGAGCGCGAGCAGGCTGTCCATGCCGCCCGAAACGGCCACGGCGATGGTCATCGGTATTTTCCCCCGTGCGTCATGTGCGGCATCCTACGAAACCGGGAGAAAAATGGGAAGACATTATAATATGGAGGTATCCCGGTGTGATGCTCTGTCCGGCTCCGTTTCCGGCAGCCCCCAAAGGAGCTCCGCATGCCCCCCCCGGAGAGCGCTCCGGGCGGCCTTTCCGCCCTCCTTCCGGGTTGCCTGGCCTTCGGCAATCGGCTATGGGTCGGGCTATGGAATATCAATATCACGGCATCGGCTTTCTCGCTTTCGTCGGACTCTTCTTTCTGGCCGGTTTCTTCGGCCTCTTCCGGGCCTGGCTCGGCATAGCCGCCGCCACCGTCGTCGCGGCCTTGGCCAACTACCTGCTGGACGACACCGCCATCGGCCTGATCGCCGGGACGGCGGGCGGCCTGGCCACGGGCGTGGGCGGCGCGGTCATCATCCCCCTGCTCCGGGCCGGACGCCACGGCGGACAAGCCTCGAACATCCGGTTCGTGAACCACGGGGCCATGGGCCGGACGGACCTCAACTACAACTGGATGAAGGACGACAACGTCGAGGAACCAGGCCAGAGGCGATAAGCCGGCCTCCCGATAATCAGCCAATAAAAAAAGCTGGTTGCCGACATCTGTCGGCAACCGGCTTTCACGTTGTGATAAAAGCCTAAAGTTCGGGCATGGACAGGGGCGGCAGGGCGCGCTCCAGCCGTTCGGCCACGGAGAGCATGTCGGCCTCGCAGAAGGCCGGGCCCATGAGCTGGAGGCCCACCGGCATCCCGGAATCCTTGCCCAGCCCCACGGGCAGGGACATGGCCGGAATGCCCGCCAGGTTGGCGGAGATGGTGAAGATGTCCATGAGGTACATCTGCAGCGGGTCGGCCTTGTCGCCCTTGACGAAGGCCGTGGTCGGGCAGACCGGACCGGCGATGAAGTCGCACTGCTCAAAGGCCTTGTCGAAGTCCTGGCGCAGCAGGCGGCGGACCTTGGCGGCCTTGTTGTAATAGGCGTCGTAGTAGCCGCTGGAGAGCACGTAGGTGCCCATGATGATGCGGCGCTGCACCTCGTCGCCGAACCCTTCGGTGCGGCTGGCGGTGTACATGTCGATCAGCTCCTCGGCCTTCTTGTTGCGGTAGCCGAAGCGCACGCCGTCGAACCGGGACAGGTTGGACGAGGCCTCGGCCATGGCGATGATGTAGTAGGTGGCGATGGCGTACTCGGTCAGGGACAGCTTGACCGGCACGGTCTCGGCTCCGAGCTTCTGCATCTCGGCCACGGCGTTCGCGCAGGCCTCCTTGACCTCCGCGTCCAGCCCCTCGCCCCAGTACTCCTCGGGCAGGCCGATCCTGACGCCCTTCAAATCCTCGCGGCCGAGCCCGGCCAGGTAGTCCGGGACCTCAACGTCCACGGACGTGGAGTCCTTGGGGTCGTGTCCGGCCATGACCTGGAGCAGCCGGGCCGCGTCCTCGACCGACCGGGTCATGGGACCGATCTGGTCCAGGGACGAACCGTAGGCGATCAGCCCGAAACGGGAGATGCGTCCGTAGGTGGGTTTGAGCCCCACGATGCCGCAGAACGAGGACGGGGTGCGGATGGACCCGCCGGTGTCGGTGCCGAGCGCGCCGAAGCACTGCCCCGCTGCCACCGTGGCCCCGGAGCCGCCCGAGGACCCGCCGGGCACGCGATCCACGTCCCACGGGTTGGCGGTCATGAAAAATGCGGAATTCTCGGTGGACGAGCCCATGGCGAACTCGTCCATGTTGGCCTTGCCGATGAACACGGCCCCGGCCTCCTTCAATTTGGCCACGGCCGTGGCGTCGTAGAAGGGCACGAAATTCTCGAGGATCTTCGAGCCGCAGGTGGTCTTCACGCCCTTGGTGGTCAGCAGGTCCTTGAGGACCATGGGCACGCCCCAAAGCGGCTTGGAGGCGTCCGGTCCGGCCGCGTCCATGGCCTCGGCCTGCTTCATGGCCTCGTCGCCCATGACCGTGATGAGCGCCTTGACCCGGGGCTCGGTGGCCTCGATGCGGTCCAGGCAGTGCTTGACCACCTCGACAACCTTGACGTCGCCGGATTGCAGCAGGGCCGCGATCTCGGACAGGGTCTTCGTATGCAGTTCAGACATTAATCAATCCTGAATTATATCAAAATATTAAACGATGCGCGGAACAATGAAGAACTGGCCGTCCTGCTCCGGGGCGTTGGCCAGGATTTCCTCGCGCCTGTAGTCCTTGCGCACCTCGTCCCTGCGCAGCACCGTGGTGTGCTTGACCGGGCTGTACAGGGGCTCCACCGCGTCCGTGTCGAGCTCGCCGAGCTTGTCCATGTAGGCGAGGATGTCGCCGAGCTGCCCGGCGAACAATTCGAGCTTGTCCTCGGGCAGGTCGAGCCGGGAGAGGCTGGCAACCTTGGCCACTTCTTCGGGACTGATCTTCATGGGTTTCTCCTTTATGCGCCGACGGGTTCGGAGTCGGCTACTGGCCGGTGGCGGAGGCGGGCCTGCCGTCTTCCTCCAGCCGCTTCTCGTAATTTTCCATGCGCCGCTCGCGCCGGGCCTTGGCCTTGGCGATGCGATCGGCGAACTTTTCCGGGTCCACGATCCGCTTGCCGTTGGCGGCCGGAGTGAACAGGTACAGGTCCTGGCTGGCCGTGCCGCTCTCGTCCCAGGTCATGGGGGCCATGCTGAAGTCCATGTCCTCGGCCTTGTGGATGCGCTTGTTGACCAGGGCGCTGTCCCAGGATGCGGGCAGGGTGCCGAGCTTGCCCGCAAAACGCAGGAAGTCGTAGCCGAGTGCCACCCAGAAGTCGGCCTGGCCCAGCCCCTCTTCGGTCAGGGCGGTCTGGAGCGCCCTGCCGCCATCCGAGCCGTCCCACCACGCGCCGGGACAGACCGCCAGGCGGTAGTAGTGCTCGTCCACGTCCTTGGCGTCGTCCAGGGCACGGCTCCACAGGCCGGGGCCGAGGAAGACCAGTTGGTCGCCCTCATAGAAGAAGAAGTTGGGCAGCAGGGTCTGGGCCTGACGCCAGCCGTCCGGGATGAACACGGCCCCGAAGTCCGGCATGGGCAGGGGCACGTCCTTGTTGTCGCTGAAATCCTGGGGCACGTTCAGGAGCTTGCCCACCCGGCGGGTCCACTGCTTGAGCTCGTGCGGGGGATAGGACTGCATGCCCTTGATCCGTCCGCCCAGCGGCGCGGCCTCGCTGTAGAAGGTCTGGGCCATGGTCCGGCCGAACTTCTCCTCGGGGTAGAAGACGGCCAGGTCGGTGATGCCGAGCTTGTCCACGGTCAGTTGGACCAGGCTGCGCACCTCGTCCACACGGCTGGTGAAGAAGCGCCAGGCGTCCTTGCCCTCGGTCAGGTCGCCCAGGGAGGACAGGAAGGCGAACACGGCGCGCTTTTGGAGCACGCCCGCGGCCGGGGAGTCGGCCTCGTAGAAGCGCTTGAAGGCGTCGATGCGCAGGGGCCCGCCCACCACGGTGAAGTGGCTGGGCAGCTGGGCCAACCGGGTCTCCCAGCCGGGAGCCTCGGTGTTGATGACCCGCAGGTCCACGTCCACGCCCTCCTGGGCCAGCCGCCACTGGGCAAGGCCCGCGCCGCGCAGGATCTTCACGCCCACCTTGGCGTACGGCCCGGTCACGGGCAGGGCCAGGGCCAGGCCGATGCGCGGCACGCCGTAGCGCGCCTCGAGCTCGGCCAGCTTGTTCCGAAGCGGAATGGGATCGGCCAGCTCGCCGGAGGTCGCCAGGTCGCGCAGGGTGCGCCAGTCGGCGGACCACGCCGCGCTGTCCGAGGCCGTGCGCACGCCGCGCTCGAAGGCCACCAGGGCATAGGGAAAGCGCCACTGGTTGGTCGGGGTGACCGCCTTGGCCAGGTCGTCCACCCTGGTGTCGTCCAGGTTGGCCAACCGCTGGGAAAATTCATGCTCGAACAATGACTTGGCCTGTTCGTCCGGGGCCTGTGCGTAGAACCTGTCGAGCACGTCCAGGGCGCGCTCGTAGTCCTCGTGGGTCCCGTAATAGTCCGCGAACCACAGGGCCACCTCCTGCTTGGTCGGCCACGGCACGTTGGTCGCGCCCAGGACCCATTGCAGATGATTGGCCAGCCGCTCGGTCTTGCCCAGGGCGCCCATGGCGTCGAGGTAGAGCCGCTCCCAGTCCGCCCGCTCCAGAGCCTGGGTGTCCGTGTTGGCCCACTGCTCCAGGGCGATGCGCGCCTGGTGGTAGTGGCCGTTCCGCGACGCGGATTCGGCCAGCCGGACGTAGACCGTGGGCAATTCGCTCTTGACCAGGTCGGGACGTTCCAGGGCGGCGGCGTAGTAGAGCTCGACCGCCTCCCAGTGTTTGGCCTTCCAGGCGGCGTCGGCCTCGACCAGGAGATTGGGCGTGGACAGCAGGTCCGCGCTCTTGATCGGCTGCTGCATGGGCGCGCAGCCCCAGGCGAGGAAGCCGATCAGGACCAGTGCGGACAGTATCTTGACGGTATATGCGGAGTTTTTCATGGGGACGGCTTGGTGCATTGTCGGTTCGGCTGCGGCAATCGCCCGCAACCAGATAAAAAAAACCCGGCCCGCATACTGCGGACCGGGTAATGCTATACTTCGCTTGGCGGGTGAAGGCAAGCCGAACTACTTGACTTCGGTGTAGTCGGCGTCCACCACGTCGTCGTCATCCTTGGCCGAGGAGCCTGCGTCGGCTCCGGCCGCGCCCGCCGCCGCGCCGGGATTGGCGTTCTCGGCGTTCTGCTGGGCGTAGAGCTGTTCGGCCAGCTTGTGCGAGGCCTGGGCCAGTTCGTCGGCCTTGGCCTTGATCTGGTCGGCGTCGTCGGCCTCCAGGGCCTTCTTGACTTCCGCGATCTTGGCTTCGATGTCCGCCTTCACGGAGGCATCGACCTTGTCGCCGAGGTCGCGCAGGGACTTCTCGGAGGTGTAGACCAGGGTATCGGCCTGGTTGCGGGCCTCGATCAGGGACTGCTTCTTCTTGTCCTCGTCGGCGTGGGCCTCGGCGTCCTTGACCATCTGGTTGATCTCGTCCTCGGACAGGCCCGAGCTGGCCGTGATCTGGATGGACTGTTCGCGTCCGGTGCCCAGGTCCTTGGCGTTGACGTGCACGATGCCGTTGGCGTCGATGTCGAACGAGACCTCGATCTGCGGCACGCCGCGCGGCGCCGGCGGAATGCCGGTCAGCTCGAAGTTGCCGAGCAGCTTGTTGTCCGCGCACATGGGACGCTCGCCCTGGAAGACCCGGATGGACACGGACGGCTGGTTGTCGGCCGCGGTGGTGAACACCTGGGACTTCTTGGTCGGGATGGTCGTGTTGCGCTCGATCAGGTGCGTCATCACGCCGCCCATGGTCTCGATGCCCAGCGACAGCGGGGTCACGTCGAGGAGCAGGACGTCCTTGACGTCACCGGCCAGGATGCCGCCCTGGATGGCCGCGCCCATGGCGACGACCTCGTCCGGGTTCACGGAGCGGTTGGGCTCCTTGCCGAAGAAGGACTTCACCTTCTCCTGGACCAGGGGCATGCGGGTCATGCCGCCGACGAGGATGACCTCGTCGATGTCGGCAGCGGACAGACCGGCGTCCTTCAGGGCCTTGCGGCACGGCTCGACGGTGCGGTCGACCAGGTCCTCGACGAGCTTCTCGAGCTTGCCCCGGCTGATCTTGACCATCATGTGCTTCGGGCCGTTCTGGTCGGCGGTGATGAACGGCAGGTTGACCTCGGTCTCCACGGAGGAGGACAGGTCGTGCTTGGCCTTTTCGGCGGCCTCCTTGAGGCGCTGCAGGGCCATGCGGTCCTTGGACAGGTCGATGCCGGTTTCCTTCTTGAACTCGTTCACCAGGTACTCGATGATCCGGTGGTCGAAGTCCTCGCCGCCCAGGAAAGTGTCGCCGTTGGTGGCGCGCACTTCGACGACGTTGTCGCCCACTTCCAGGATGGAGATATCGAACGTGCCGCCGCCGAGGTCGAAGACCGCGATCTTCTCGTTGGCCTTCTTGTCGAAACCGTAGGCCAGGGAGGCCGCGGTGGGCTCGTTGATGATGCGCTTGACCTCGAGACCGGCGATCTTGCCCGCGTCCTTGGTGGCCTGGCGCTGGGAGTCGTTGAAGTAGGCCGGGACGGTGATGACGGCCTCGGTGACGGGCTCGCCCAGGTAGGTCTCGGCATCCTTCTTCAGCTTCTGCAGGATCATGGCGGAGACTTCGGGCGGAGAGTACTTCTTGCCGTCGATCTCGACCCAGGCGTCGTTTCCGTTACCGGCCACGATCTTGTACGGACAGTGCTCCTGCCACTTCTTGACCTCGGGGGCGTTGGCGGCCCGGCCCATGAGGCGCTTGATGGCGAAGACGGTCTTCTCGGGGTTGGTGACGGACTGACGCTTGGCGATGTCGCCCACCAGCCGCTCCTTGTCGGTGAACCCCACAACGGACGGAGTGGTCCGGCCGCCTTCGGGGTTGGTCACGCATTTCGGGTCTTTGCCCTCCATGACGTAGACGCAGGAGTTGGTGGTTCCAAGGTCGATCCCTATGATCTTACCCATATTTATGTCCTCCTAAGATAAAAAAGTCGTATTCGACGTAAATTTGCTTACTTTCTTCAATAATCACGCGTTGACCCTTGTAAAGGCCGCGGCGTCAAAAAACCTACAGCTTGTTGACCATGACCTTGGCCGGACGCAGCAGCCGCCCCTTGAGGCGGTAGCCGTTCTGGACCACCTGGGCGATCTGGTTGTCGCCCAGCGAAGACTCCTGCACCGTGCCCACGGCGTCGTGGATCTCGGGGTCGAACTCGGCGCCCTTGGCCGCCTGCACCGTCTCCAGGCCGTGGTTCTTGACCGCGTCCAGGAAGATTTTGCGGGTCATGTCCACGCCGATGACGAAGTTCTTGCATTCGGCGGACAGGCCGTCGGTGTGGGCCAGGGCCAGGTCCAGGTTGTCGAGGATGGGCAGCAGGTCGGCCAGGATGGACTCGCCCGCGTACTTCTTCAGCTCCTCGGTCTCCCGGAGCAGCCGCTTCTTGACGTTCTCGGAGTCGGCCAGGGCGCGCAGCCGGATGGACTCGGCCTCCTTGAACACGTCACACCCGGGACAGACCGACTCCTTGCACAGGGCGGCCAGCTCCTCCTTGCTCAGGGACACCTCGGCCGCTTCCTCGACGGATTCGGTCACGTTTTCGCCCCGGCCTTCCTCGGCCTGCTCGTCAACTATCCGCCCCTCGTCGTCGTACAGACCGTTGATGGGCACTTCATTGTTGTTTTTCGCCATGAAATCAATTCCTTGGGAAACGAATTTTGTAATGAAAAGGCCCGCGGGAAGCGAGACCTGTGGGGAAAATAAGCATGTGGATAAGGTTGTCAATAACCAGAATGACAAGAAAAAAAAGGGACGGGGCCACGGGACACGGCAAAACTCAGACTCTGAACTCGCCGTTCTCGTAAATCAGCCTGGGGCTGCCGTCGGCAAGTTTGGCCGTGACCCGCTTGGGCTGGGTGTTGACCAGGTCCCAGTGCATGTCGGACGAGTTGAAGCCGAGCTCGTATTCCAGCTCCGGGGTGAGCATCTCGGGCGGGCCGGAGAAACTTTCGAGCACCGAGCCGCCCAGGGCCAGGTGGCAGTTGCCGTGCTCCCCGCCGAAGTTCTCGTCGAGCAAGGTGTGGGCCATGAACCGGTCCACGCGGGAGAAGCGTTTGTCGGTCAGGGAGAACTCCCCCACCCTGCGCGCGCCCGCGTCCGAATAGAGCTGCTGCTGGACGAAGACCTGACCGATCTCGACCTCGGCCCGGGAGGCGACGCCCCCGGAGAAGTCCAGGGCCATGCCGGACACCAGGTGCCCGTAACGCAGGGTCGGCTGGTCCGCGTAGTAGGTTCCGTCCACCTTGCGCGCGTCCGGGGCCACGTAGATCTCGTAGCCCGGGATGTTGGCCCCGTTCACGCCCACGAACCGTCGGTTGTCGCCGATGCCCACGGTCAGGTCGATGTCCTCGGACTCCACCCGCAGGGAGCGGATGGACAAGCCGTCGAGCCAGGCGCGGACCTCGCCGACCTCGCGCTTCAGCCGCCGCCACTCGGCCGCCGGATCGGGCATGTTCAACCAGCAGGCGCGCTTCAGGGCATGGGCGTATTCGTCGAGGGTCATGCCCGCGCCCTTGGCCAGGGCCTCGGTGGGGTACAGGCAGGTGGTCCAGCCCATTGCCCCGGACTGCCTGCGCCGCTGGAGGATGCGCCGGTTGGGCGCGTCGGCGCGCCGGGCCTCGGCGATGGTGCGCGGGTCCACGGTCCGGAGGTAGGTCAGCTCCTCCGGGGCGATGATGTTGATGACCCCGGCGGTCCGGGAGTAGAGCTCGGCCAGGCCGGGCTGCTGGAACAGGAGCTGGCCGAAGCTGGAGTTGAGGTAGCGCTCCATCTCCATGTACGGCGTGGGCTGGGCCATGGCCACGGGCATGAGGTGCATGTCCATGAGCCGCGAGTAGACCGCCTCGGCCAGGGCCAGGCCGGGGATGTCGTAGCGGATCAGGACCATCTCGCTGTTGCGCAGGGGGCGTTCCCTGGATTCGTTGAGCGCCCAGGTCAGGACCTCGGCGTAGTTCTCCATGTCGGTCTGGTCGTACAGCGGCACGCGGGCTCCTTCAGGTTCGCGCCCGTCGGCGGGCGGTGCGCAAGGGTAGCCAATCAGGCACGGTCCGGGCAACCGTTTTCCCGGGCGACGATGGTGCAATCCGCTTCACGCACTTGACACCGGCGGCGGTCGGCGACATGCAGGATGGGCATATTTTCGCATGGCACGGGACGCCGCCTCCAAGCGGCCCAAATATTTCACCCCGCCGCGACCCCACAGCCGAACGACTGCGCCGCCGACGGCCCTGCATCACGCGAGACCCCCATGAACGTGACAAGAAACTTTCTGCGCGACACCTGGCGGCTGGCCAGGCCCTACTGGTTCTCCGAAGACAAACTCCGCGGCCGCCTGCTCCTGGCCGTGATCCTGTCCATGAGCCTGGGCCTGGTCTACCTGAACGTGCTCTTCAACAAGTGGAACAACGCCTTCTACGACAGCCTGCAGAACCACGACTGGAAGGCGTTCACCCACCAGTTGCTCGTCTTCGGCGTGCTGGCCTGCATCTACATCGGTGTGGCCGTGTACCAGCTCTACCTGCGGCAGATGCTCCAGATCCGCTGGCGGCGCTGGCTCACGGACATGCTCATGGACCGCTGGCTCGCGGACCGGACCTACTACGTCATGCAGATGCGCGGCGGGGAGACCGACAACCCGGACCAGCGCATCGCCGACGACATCGACTCCTTCGTCAGCCAGACCCTGACCCTGACCCTGGGCTTCCTGGAATCGGGCATCACCCTCATCTCCTTCGTGGGCATCCTCTGGAGCCTGTCCGGCGCGCTCTCCTTCACCCTGGCCGGTGTCGGCGTCACCATACCCGGCTACATGGTCTGGACCGCGCTGATCTACGCCCTGGTGGGCAGCTACCTGACCATGCGCGTGGGGCGGCCGCTCATCCGGCTGAACTTCAACCAGCAACGCTATGAGGCGGACTTCCGCTTCAGCCTGGTGCGCTTCCGCGAGAACGTGGAGGGCGTGGCCCTGTACGGCGGCGAAAAGGACGAGTCCGGCATCTTCAAGGGCCGCTTCGACAAGGTGGTCTCCAACTGGTGGGCGATCATGAAGCGGCAGAAGCGACTTTCCTGGCTGACCAACGGCTACGCCCAGGCCGCCGTGATCTTCCCCATCCTGGCGGCCGCCCCGCGCTACTTCTCCGGGGCCATGGAGCTGGGCGGCCTGATGCAGACCGCCTCGGCCTTCGGCCAGGTCCAGGGGTCGCTCAGTTGGTTCGTGAACGCCTACTCCGAACTGGCCTCCTGGCGCGCCACCGTGGACCGCCTGACCAGCTTCTCCCGCGCCATGGACGAGGTCCGGGAGGCCCAAAACGGCCATGGGCTGACCCGCGCCACGGGCGAGGACGAGGTGTTGTCCGTCCGGGAGCTGGCCCTGGCCCTGCCCGACGGCGGCCCCATGGTCGAACCCGTGGGCCTGACCCTGCGCAAAGGCGAAAGCCTGCTCATCAGCGGCCCTTCGGGCACGGGCAAGTCCACCCTGCTGCGCGCCATCGCCGGGCTGTGGCCCTACGGCACCGGGTCCATCCTGCTGCCCGCGGGCGGCCGGACCCTGTTCCTGCCGCAGAAGCCATACCTGCCCATGGGCAACCTGCGCGCCGTGCTCAGCTATCCCACCCCGGCGGGCGGCTTCGACGACGACGCCCTGCGCCGGGCCCTGACCGACTGCGGCCTGGAGCGGCTGACCGGCCACCTGGACGACGAGAGCTACTGGGCGCAGATGCTCTCCCCCGGCGAACAGCAGCGCCTGGCCTTTGCCCGCATGCTGCTCCAGAAGCCGGACTGGCTCTTCCTGGACGAGGCCACCTCGGCCCTGGACGAGGACGGCGAGGCGCGGCTCTACGGGCTGCTGCGCGAGC
This sequence comes from Pseudodesulfovibrio karagichevae, assembly GCF_041414475.1. Taxonomy (NCBI): domain Bacteria; kingdom Pseudomonadati; phylum Thermodesulfobacteriota; class Desulfovibrionia; order Desulfovibrionales; family Desulfovibrionaceae; genus Pseudodesulfovibrio; species Pseudodesulfovibrio karagichevae. The sequence continues at coordinate 66,050 of NZ_JBGLYH010000005.1, read as the reverse complement.
GGCTGCCCCATTCCGCCGTGGTCAGCGTGGGCCACCGCTCCTCCCTGCTTCCCTTCCACGAACAGCGGATCACGCTCAAGACGGCCAAGCTCCAGGAGATCGCCCGGCCTGCCGGGGCGGGCGCATGACGGCCACGCGCCGCTTTACTTCGCGGCCGCGTGGCCGTACACCAACCCCATGCCCGTACTGCCCATTCCCGACTACCGGCCGCCCTTCCCGTTCGCCTCGGGCCACATGGCCACCCTCTATCCGCCGCTCTTCCGGCTGACGCCCCTGACCGCGCCAGAGCCCGAGCGCGTGGAGCTGGCCGACACGGATTTCCTGGACCTGGACTGGCACCGCTCGCGCACCGGCGAGTCCAACCGGCTGGTCATCGTCAGCCACGGCCTGGAAGGAAATTCGCGCAAGAAATACGTGCTCGGCATGGCGGCCATGGCCACCAAAAACGGATGGGACGCGGCCTGCTGGTCCCAGCGGGGATGCGGCGACGAGCCCAACCGGCTGCCCCGCTGCTACCACTCGGGGGAGACCGGCGACCTGCACGAGATCATCCTGCACTGCCTGTCCACCGGGCGCTACGAGCAAGTGGTCCTGATCGGATTCTCCATGGGCGGCAACCAGATCCTCAAGTACCTGGGCGAGGCCCCGGACCGGGTGCCCGGACAGGTGGCCGGGGCCGTGGCCTTCTCCACCCCCTGCGACCTGGACGCGGCCGAGCGGGTCATCTCCTCCCACCGCATCTATTTCGAATATTTCATGCGCGGCCTGCGCCGCAAGATGCGCGAAAAGGGCGAACGCTTCCCGGAGGTAGTGGACGCGTTGAAGCTGAAGGGCATCCGCTCCCTGCGCGACTTCGACAACCGCTTCACCGCGCCCATGGGCGGCTTCGCGGACGCGGCCGACTACTACGCCAATGCGTCCTCCCTCCAATTCCTGCCCGCCGTGCGCGTGCCCGCCCTGCTGGTCAACGCCCAAAACGACCCGTTCCTGACCCCGACCTGTTTCCCGGCGGCCGAGGCCATGTCCAATCCGCACCTGTTCCTGGAGACCCCGGCCCACGGCGGCCACGTGGGCTTCGTGACCAAGGGGAAGGAGAACGTCTACTGGTCCGAGCGCAGGGCCGAGGCCTTCCTGAAGGGCATTCCGGCCTGACCCCATATGCAATGCAATGACAAAAGGCCCGCGCGTTCGGTACGCGCGGGCCTTTTGTGTTGCCAAGGATGGCGGCTAGTTGAACCGGCAACGCTTCCTGACGGCCAGCAGGGCCGCCAGCGGGATCAGGGTGCCGAAGACGCCGAGCACGCCCAGGACCATGGGCTTGTGGGGCCAGCCCATGGAGATGAGCTGCATGGACAGGGCCGCGACGAAAAATATCTCGAAGGTCAGGATGCCCGAGGCCGCGCCCACGTCCGTGTCCACCTGGTCCAGGATCATGGAGTTGGAGATGGGCCGGGAGAAGCCCACGCTCAGCGACATGCAGAACATGGGCAGGGCCAGGGTCAGGGGCGTGCGCCCGCCGAGGATGAACATCAGGAGGGTGGACGCGAACAGGAACGCGAAGGTGGTGTAGAGCATGTTCAGCGGCTTGTACGTGCCGACCATCCGGGTGCAGAGGAACGAGCCGAGCATGAAGCCCACGGCGTTGGCACCGAAATAGATGCCGAAGGCCTGCTCGGACAGCCCCAGCTCGTTGATGTACATGTCCGCCGAGCCGCCGATGAAGGCGAAATGGGGCAGGGACATGAGGGCGAAGCCGGTGGCCAGGACCGTGAACGGCAGGTTCCGCAACACCAGCCGGTAGCGCCCGGCCACGGCCAGGAAGCCGCCGCGCGTGAAGGTCGTGACCGGCTCCTTCAGGCGGAGCACCCCGTACAGGCCGACCAGAGCCAGCGCCACCTGGACGATGAATATCCAGCGCCAGGAGGCGAACTTGAGCATCAGCCCGCCGATGGTCGGGGCCAGCATGGGGGCCAGGGCCATGATCACCCCGATGTAGGCCAGGATCTTCTGCCGCTGTGATCCCTCGTAGAGGTCCTTGGACAGGGCCAGGGCCAGGGACGCCGCCGCTGCCGCACCCGCCGCCTGCAGGCACCGGGCCGCGATCAGGAATCCGATGGACGGGGACAGGGCGCAGCCGAACGAGGCCAGGATGAACACGATCAGCCCGCCGATGAGCACCGGCTTGCGGCCGAAACGGTCGGAAAGCGGGCCGTGGATGAGCAGGAAGATGCTGAACACGCCCATGAACAGGACCATGGACAGGTTGGCCGTGGCGTAGGTGATGCCCCACAGCGACTGCAGGGTGGGGATGGCGGGCAGGTACATGTCCGTGGACAGTGGGGGAAACGCCGCCAGCAACGCCAGCAGGATCAAGTTGGGCATGAAAACCTCGATAATTGTTGAAGGCGCAACCTTCGGGAAAGACTCGCCGGATGTCAAGCAAGTTCTTGCCCGGAGTCGAGGGAGGTCTGCCGGGGGGATGGGGGAAGCGCGCCACGGGAAACGGGAAAGGACGAGGCCAGGCCGCTTCCCCGCTCCGCCCGCACGTGCGATGGGGCGGCGGAATCGTAGGCCAGGGTCAGTCGAGCGGCCGGATTTCCCAGAAATCGCTGAGCTTCTTGATGTCCCCGGAACGGGCCCACTCCAGGAACTCGTAGACGACGGCCTTGATCCTGTCGCGGATGACCCGGACCTGGGCCAGCTTTTCCTCATGGGTGCCTTGGACCTCGGCCGGATCCGGGAAGGGGAGGTGCAGGCGGTGGGTCATGCCGGGATAGACCGGGCACTGCTTCTCCACCGACTCCTCGCAGACCGTGACGACGTAGCTGAACATCCGGCCCTCCTTGTACAGGTCGAAGGCCGACTGCGTCCTGTGCCCGGAGAGGTCTATGCCCTCCTCCTTCATGGCCTCGACCACCAGCGGATTGATCTCCGTGGGCTCGAATCCGGCGCTCTCGGCCACGAACTCGCCTCCCCCGAACGCATTGAGGTAGGCTTCCGCCATCTGGCTCCGCGCGCTGTTGTGCACGCAGATGAACAACACCTTTTCCATGGTTGCACTCCTGACTGATGAGGTCGGGGAATCGCATCCGGCACGGCCTGAGCCCCTGCGGGGGCGTCCCCTCCTGAGCGGCACCATAGCCCACTTGCCCGCACTCTTGGTTTCAAATCTGTGACAAAGAGGTGGCCGATCGCATTCCGGCGGGTGCCCTCCCCGACGCGAGGCACGAAAAAAGGCCGACGCCCCGTGTCGGGCGCCGGCCTTGAATGTCATCTGTTTCCGGACCTAGTCGAAAACCAGCTCCCCGTCGCGCTCGTCCACGGTGACGGTCTGGCCGTCGGCCAGGTCGCCGCCGATGAGGCGCTTGGCCAGCGGGGTCTCCAGGTTGTGCTTCAGGTAGCGGTGCAGGGGCCGCGCGCCGAAGGACGGGTCGTAGGCCGACTGGGCGATGAACGCCTTGGCCCGGTCCGTCAGGGTCAGGCCGATGTTGCGATCCTCGAGCCGGGAGCGCAGTCCGGCCACCAGCAGGTCGATGATGCCGATGAGCTGGTCCTGGGTCAGCGGCCGGAAGAGCACGGTCTCGTCCACGCGGTTCAGGAACTCGGGCCGGAAGTGGCGGCGCAGGACCTCGCGGACCTGGTCCTCCACGCCGGGCTTGAACTCGCCGGACCGGTCGATGCCGTCGAGCATGAACTCGGCCCCGAGGTTGGAGGTCATGATCACAATGGTGTTCTTGAAGTCCACCGTTCGGCCGTGGGAATCGGTCAGCCGCCCGTCGTCGAGGATCTGCAGGAGCACGTTGAACACGTCGTGGTGCGCCTTCTCGATCTCGTCGAACAGGATGACCGAGTACGGCTTGCGCCGCACGGCCTCGGTCAGCTGGCCGCCCTCGTCATAGCCCACGTAGCCCGGAGGGGCGCCGATGAGCCGGGCCACGGTGTGCTTCTCCATGTACTCGGACATGTCGATGCGGATCATGTTGTCCTCGGTGTCGAACAGGGCCGAGGCCAGGGTCTTGCACAGCTCGGTCTTGCCCACGCCCGTGGGGCCGAGGAAGATGAACGAGCCGATGGGCCGCGACGGGTCCTTGAGGCCCGCACGCGCGCGCAGCACGGCGTCGGCCACGGCCTGGACCGCCTGGTCCTGGCCGATGACCCGCTCGTGCAGGACGTCGCCCAGCCGGAGCAGCTTCTCGCGCTCGCCTTCCAGAAGCCGGGAGACTGGGATGCCGGTCCACTTGGCGATGACCTGGGCGATGTCGTCCGGGCCGACCTCCTCGCGGACCATGCGCGGGCCGTCGCCGGTCTCGAGCGCCTCGTTGCGCTGGTTGAGCTCCTTCTCGAGCTGAGGCAGCCTGCCGTATTCGAGTTCGGCGGCCCGGTTGTAGTCGGGGATGCGCTTGGCCTCGTCGATCTCGCGCCGGGTGGCCTCGATCTCGCTCTTGAGGGCGCGCAGCCGCTCGATGCCGGACTTCTCGTTCTCCCACTGGGCCAGCATGGCGGACTGGGATTCCTTGAGTTCGGCCAGCTTCTTCTCCAGCTCGGCCAGCCGCTCGCGGGACGCCTTGTCGGTCTCCCGCTTGAGGGCCTCGCGCTCGATCTCGTACTGCATGATCTGACGGTTGGCCGTGTCCAGCTCATAGGGCTGGGAGTCGATCTCGGTGCGGATCAGGGCCGCAGCCTCGTCGATGAGGTCGATGGCCTTGTCCGGAAGCTGCCGGTCGGTGATGTACCGGCTGGACAGCACGGCCGCCTCGACGATGGCCCCGTCCGCGATGCGCACGCCGTGGTGCACCTCGAAGCGCTCGCGCAGGCCGCGCAGGATGGAGATGGTGTCCTCCACGGACGGCTCCTCCACCAGCACGGTCTGGAAGCGGCGTTCCAGGGCCGGGTCCTTCTCGATATATTTGCGGTACTCGTCGAGCGTGGTCGCGCCGATGCAGTGCAGCTCGCCGCGCGCCAGCATGGGCTTCAATATGTTGCTCGCGTCCATGGCCCCGTCGGTCTTGCCCGCGCCCACGATGGTGTGCAGCTCGTCGATGAACATGACGATCTGCCCGGCGGACTCGGCCACCTCCTTGAGCACGGCCTTGAGCCGTTCCTCGAACTCGCCGCGGTACTTGGCCCCGGCGATGAGCGCGGACATGTCCAGGGAGAACACGGTCTTGTCCTTGAGGCCCTCGGGCACGTCGCCCTTGACGATGCGCTGGGCCAGACCTTCCGCGATGGCGGTCTTGCCGACGCCGGCCTCGCCGATGAGCACCGGGTTGTTCTTGGTCCGGCGCGACAGGATGCGGATGACGCGGCGGATTTCGGAATCGCGGCCGATGACCGGGTCGAGCTTGCCCGAGCGGGCCTCCTCCACCAGGTCGCGGCCGTACTTCTTGAGCGATTCGTAGGTCGCCTCCGGGTTGTCCGAGGTCACGCGCTGCTTGCCGCGAACCTCCTCAAGCGCGCTCAGGACCTTGTTCTTGTCCAGGCCGAACTGCTTGTTGACCCGGCCCACGCCCGAGCTGCCGGACTCGTCCATGAGGGCCACGAAGACGTGCTCCACGGAGACGTACTCGTCCTTCATGCGCTTGCGCATGTCGTCTGCGGCGACCAGCGCCTTCTGCATTCGCGGGGTGACCACGATCTGGTCCGGGCGCGCGCCCGAGCCGGACACGCTGGGGACCTTGGCGATCTCTGCGTCGATGGCCCCGAGATAGGCGTCCGGGGCCACGCCGAGCTTGCGCAGGATCTGGCCGGCCAGGCCGTTTTCCTGGGCCACCAGGGCGTGCATGAGATGTTCGCAGTCTATCTGCTGATGGCCGCTCCGGATGGCCAGGTTCTGGGCCTCGGAAACGGCTTCCTGGGTTTTGCGGGTGAACGTGTTGATATCCATTATATGCTTACCTCCTCACGAAATGTGTCGGTCAGACGAGCCTCCTGAGTTCCTCGACCTCGGTCTCGAGCTCCTCGACCCGTTCGAGCAGGTCCACGATGATGGACCCGCCGTAGACCGAGACCTCCAGGTCATGGACCAGGCGCATGAGCTTGTGGATGCGGTAGACGTCCTTGAGTCGGAACAGGTATTCCTCGGCCCCGGTCCGCTTGGGGCTGATCCAGCCGAGGTCGACCAGCTCGCTCATCTCGGCGGGGTCGATGGAGGTCAGCTGCACCAGTTGGGCCCAGGCCACGTATTCGCTGCGCTCGGGCAGGTTCAGGCCCGGCATCTGCATGATCATTTCCTGCAATTTCTTCGTGGTCATTGTCGTACCTCTAGAAACTTCTCGGCTTGTAGCCCGAGACCTTCTGCAATTGTTCGAACAGGTCGCGCTCCTCCGCCGAGAGCCGTTCCGGCACCTGGATCATGATGCGCACGTACTGGTCGCCCTTCTTGGCCCCGGCTCCGAGGCCCCGGCCCTTGATGCGCAGCTTCTTGCCCGAGCCGATGCCCGGCGGGATCTTCATCTCCACGGCCCCGTCCAGGGTGGGGATGCGCGCGGTGGTGCCGAGCGCCGCCTCCCACGGGCTGAGCGGCAGGTCGAGGATCACGTCCGATTCCGAAACCTTGAACATGTGGTGGGGCATGAGCCGGATCTTCAGGTACAGGTCGCCCTTGGGCCCGCCGCTCATGCCGGGGTTGCCCTGGCCCGCCAGACGGATCTTCTGGCCGTCCTTGATGCCTGCGGGCACCGTGACCTCAAGGGTCTTGGTGGTCATGCGCGGGATGCCGTCCGGTCCGCGGGTCTGCTCCTGCAGGGTGATGGACTTCTTGCCGCCCCGGTACGCCTCTTCCAGGGTCAGTTCGTAGGACGCCTCGGAATCCGCGCCTCGGCGGGGACGCTGCCGGTAGCCGCCGCCGAAGTCGCCCTGCGAGAAGCCGCCCGACTGGAAGCCGCCCGACTGGAAGCCGCCGCGAAAACCGCCGCCACCGCCACCGAAGATGGTCTCGAAGAAGTCCGAGAAGCCGGCGCCGCCGCCGAATCCGCCACCGCCGCCGCTGCTGAAGTGCATGTTCTCGTAGCCCGGCGGCGGCTGGAAGTTCTGGCCATGTTCCCAGTTGGAGCCGAACTGGTCATAGAGCTTGCGCTTCTTCTCGTCCTTGAGGACTTCGTAGGCCTCGTTGATCTCCTTGAACTTGTCCTCCGCGCCCTTGTCGTTCGGGTTGAGATCGGGGTGATACTTCCGGGCCAGCTTCTTGAAAGCCTTTCCGATCTCTTCCTTGGAAGCGGAGCGGGACACTCCGAGAAGTTTGTAATAGTCTCTATATTCCATTAGAATCGTTTTCCTTGATGCTGACTGATTATAATTTCTCCGACGCTTACCTAAAGTAATATGCCTTTGCATTGTGTCAAGCCAGAAAAAACGCAAAGCAGACAATTTTCCACAGAGTTATCCACATATCGTCAAAGGAGGAAATATGCGTCGTTCCAACCAACCCGCCCCCGTCATACTGATCCTCTGCCTCGCCCTGTCCAGCCTGGCCTGGACCCCGTGGGGGGCCATCTACGACAGCGCGCGCGACGAACGCAGCGTGGGCGACCAGGCCGCGGACAAAAAGATATCCCTGTCCATCAAGGGCGGCCTGGCGGACAAGGATTCCAAACTGGCCCTCAAGGTCCATGTCTATTGTTTCCTGAAGCACGTCTACCTGGTGGGCGCGATCAACGACCAACCCTTCCGCGCCTTCGCGGTGAAGACGGCCAAGGGGACCGAGGGCGTGAAGCAGGTGACCAGCTATTTCAAGCCCGAGACCGACACCACGGCCGACGACCTGGAGCTGGCGGCCAAGGTGCGCGCCGAACTCATCGGCAACGGCGACCTGAGTTCCACCCAGATCGAACAGGAGGTCATGAACGCAGAGGTGGTGCTGCTGGGCATGGTCCGCAGCCAGGCGGACGCCGCCCTGGCCGTGAAGGTGGCCAAGGGGGTCAAGGGCGTGAAGAAGGTCACGTCCTTTCTGATTCCGCCCAAGTAGGGGAAGGGATTCAGGCCCGGAAGGATCAGGCCGCCGAGCGGTGCGCCGCCCTGGGACGGCACCGGCCCTGGTTGAGGGCCTCGATCAGGTCTCGGGTGGAGTTGACCGGCACGGTGAACCGCGTGGGACAGCGGCCGAGCTCGCTCAGGGAGTGGGCGTCGGACCCGGCCACGGCGGTCATGTTGCGGTCCGCGATCAGGCTCTGGGCCAGGCCGTTCTCGGCGTCGGTGTTGCGCCCGTTCTCCGCCTCGGCAATGGTGCACAACCCCTGTTCGAAGATGAGCGGATCGGCAGGACGCCAGGTCCGGCAAGGATGGGCCGAGATGGCCGCGCCGCCCAGCTCGCGCACCGCCGGGAGCAGGACCTCGGCGGACAATCCGTGGGGAATGGACCGGACGTCCCCGAAGATCAGGTAGTCGCCCTGGTCGGTGGTGTACTCCATGCCCACGATGACGAGCAGCCCGTCGGGTTGGAAGCCCTCACGGCATTGTGTCAGGATGGACATGGTGTCGTGATCGGTGATACAAACGGCATCCAGCCCCAGGGACCGGGCGTTGGCCAGGATTTCGGAAGGCTTCAGAATGCTGCACGGGGAACAGGTGGAGTGGACGTGAAGGTCTATAAGCATGAAACCATCCTACACTCGTCCCGGCGCAAAGCAATGAGATTGTATTTATGAGAATCATTATTGCTATAGACAATTTCTATCAAACAAGCGGGGCCGCCCATGGCTGACACAGGCATACTGGTCCTGCTGGATGGCCTGGGGGACCGCTCCCATCCCTGCCTCGGCGACCGCACCCCGCTCCAGGCGGCGGCCACGCCGTGCCTGGACCGCATCGCCGCCCTCTCGGCCACAGGCCTCTACCACGCCACCCGGTTCGGCCAGCCCCTGCCCTCGGAGAACGCCCACTTCGCCCTGTTCGGCGGCCTGCGCTACGAGTTCCCCGGACGCGGCGCGCTGGAGGCCCTGGGCGCGGGGATCGACTTGGGCCCGCACGACGTGGCCCTGCTCACCCACTTCGCCCATATCGGGCCGGACGCGGAGCGCCGCCTGACCCTGCTGCACGACAAGGTGCCCGCCACGCCGGACGAGGCCGCGGCCCTGTTCGCCGCCCTGCCGCCCTTCGAGTCCGAGGGCGTGACCGCCTCACTGCATCCGGTGGGTGGCCTGTTCGGCGTGCTGGTCCTGCGCGGCGAGGTCTCGCCCCACGTCACCGACACCAACCCCATGGTGGACGGGCGGCTTCTGCCCCGCCCCCTGCCGCTCAGGGACCACCGGGACCGGCCCTCGCTGCGCACGGCGCAGGTCCTGGAACGATATCTCCTGCGGGCGCACCGTATCCTCTCGGCCCTGCCGCTGAACCGCGAGCGGGAGCGCGCCGGAAAGGTCCCGGCCAACGGGCTGGTCACCCAGCGGGCCGGGCGGCTCACCCGCTGCCCGACCCTGCGCCAGCGCTACGGGTTGCGCGGGCTGTCCATCGCCACCGGGGCCATGTACGCCGGGCTGGCCCGGTTCACGGGCATGGATTTCCTGAGGGCCCGCGACACGGACGACCCGGGCGCGGACCTGACCGAACGCATCCGGCTGGCGCTCGACCGGGCGGACGACTACGATTTCATCCACGTGCACACCAAGACCCCGGATCAGGCGGCCCACACCAAGGACCCGGAGGCCAAGGTCCGGGTCATCGAATCCCTGGACCGGGGGCTCGGCAAAGTGGCCGACGCCATCCTGGACGACCCGCGCCTGCTCCTGGCCGTGACCGCCGACCACTCCACCCCGAGCTGCGGCGCGCTGATCCACTCGGGCGAGCCCGTACCCTTGATGTTCGCGGGCCGGGGCGTGCGCCGCGACCGGGTGGCCGCCTTCGACGAGGTGGCGGTGGCCGGGGGCGCGCTGGGCTGCATGCGCGGCCGCGAGTTCCTGTTCACGGTCCTCAACTATCTCGACCGCGCCCGGCTGGCGGGCATCCACGACTCGCCCTACCCGGTGGAATACTGGCCGGGCGACCATCCCCCGTTCATCCTCGACCCCTAAGGAGTGACCATGCACCCTCTCGGCTTCATCCACGGACGGTTCCAGGTCCTGCACAACGACCACCTGACCTACCTGCTGGCGGGCAAGAGACTGTGCGAGCGGCTGATCATCGGCGTGACCAACCCGGACGCGGCCTCCACCCGCGAGGAGATCACCAACCCGGAGCGGTCCAGCCGGGAAAACAACCCCCTGACCTTCGAGGAGCGCAAGGCCATGATCGAGGCCGCCCTGATGGAGGCCGGGGTGGACCGGCACGCCTTTTCCGTGATTCCCTTCCCGATCAACTGCCCGGAGCTGCTCGAAGGGTGCGCCCCGCGCGACGCGGTCTATTACCTGACCATCTACGACGACTGGGGACGGGAGAAGCGCAAGCGGTTCGAGAGGCTGGGACTGACAACCCACGTCATGTGGGAACGACCCGAAAGCGAGAAGGGGATAAGCGGCACGGACGTGCGCGCGGCCATCCGAGACGGCGGCGAGTGGCGGAGTCTGGTCCCCCCGGCGGTGGCGGCCCTGGTGGACCGCTGGCGCCTGGCCGACCGGTTCCGGGCGCTGTAGCACCCCGCGCCGCAGGCGCAAAATGGGGTGCAGGGGTGCGAGCCCCTGCCCGCCGACAAATCCGCAGGACAGCGGATTTGGACCGCGCCTGGTAAGGCGCGACCCCGGAGGGGTGAGCCCCAGGACGGGGCGAATCAAGGCGAAGTCATCAATCTATCGCCGCGAAGCGGCATCCATCTCTGTTTTTCTACTCAACCGGCAGGCGGCCCCGTTTCCTCGGGGTCGTAGTCCTTGGTGTCCGGGTTGTAGCAGTAGCGGCACCGGCCGGGGCGGCGGAACCAGCGGATCAGGATGATCCCGGTGAGGAATCCGCCCACGTGCGCCCACCAGGCCACGTTCTGCGCGCCGTGGGCCGAGGAGTAAACCCCGGAGAGGATCTGCGTGACGAACCAGAACCCCAGGAACAGGGACGCGGGGATGCGGAAGATGAAGGGGAAGAAGAAGACCGGGATCAGGGTCAGGACCTTGCCGTGCGGATAGAGCACGATGTACGCGCCCATGATCCCGGCGATGGCCCCGGACGCGCCGATGACCGGCAAAGGCGAGGACCGCTCGAAGGCCATGTGCGTGGCCACGGCGGCCAGACCGCAGAGCACGTAGAAGAGCGCGAACCAGCCGTGGCCGGTGACGTCCTCGATGTTGTCCCCGAATATCCAGAGCATCCACATGTTCAGGATGACGTGCAGCCAGCCGCCGTGCAGGAACATGTAGGTCAGAAAGGGCCAGCCCAGGGTATCCGGAAACCCCGCCCAGGCCGCCCAGTCCGGCTGGAAGAACCGGGCCGGGACCACCCCGAAGAGATAGTAGATCCGCGTCCTGGCCTCGGGCGTCATGCTGTAGACGGCCAGGAAGACGAGGGCGTTGACGGCGATGATCGACAGCACGGCATAGGGCCGGGTCTCGCGCGGCACGTTGTCGCGGATGGGGATCACGCCTCGCCCCTCCCGGCCGGTTCGGCGGCCGGTTGCCCGTCAAGCTCGGCGGCCAGCCCGGGCCACAGCCCGTCCATCCAGTCCGAGAACTCCCGGTTGCGCCGCTCCCAGGCGGCCTTTGCGGTCTCGTCCAGATTCCGCGCCCCTTCGGCCAGTTCGGCCAGTCCCTTGTCATTGTCCACGACCACGTCGCAGGCCGCGAGCTTGTCCGCCTCGGGCCACTGCCAGGAGTCGAACACGGCCAGGATCTCCGGCGAGAGGCGGCGGAGTTCGCGCAGCTCCCCGGTGCGCTTGGCCTCCGGGCAGCGCACCCCGGCCACCAGGTCGACCGTGCCGTTCCTGTGCCACCCTCCTTCCAGGAGCAGGGGAATTTCGGCGTAGGCCACGGGCTCGTCGCGGTGGGCCCGGAAGAATTCCTCGCACTGATGGCGGACCATGGGGTGGACCATGTCCATGACTTCACGCCGCACGGACTCGGATTCGCGCATGGCCTTGAAGAGGCCCGGCTTGTCCACGCCGCCGTCGTCCAGGGTGTACTGGCCGCCGTAGCGCTGCCGGATCATGGCCGCGCCGTCGCCGCCCGGCGCGTACAGCCCGGCCACGGACTCGTCCGCCGAGAAGCAGGGCCGTCCCAGGTCGCGTAGCGCCTTAAGCAGGGCGGACTTGCCGCCGCCCGGCATGCCCACGATGCCCACGCGCAGACACTCGCGGGTCAGCCCGGCGAGGAGCGTGCGGAAATCCTCGGGCGGGGCCAGCCAGCGGGTCACGGGTTCGCCCGTGGCCGGATGGGGCACGCGGAGATAGAAGGCGTGGAGCATCTGGCGCGGGGCCAGCCCGGCCAGCAGGTCGGGCCGCCGCGCCCACTCGGCGTTCTCGCGCGGGCCGTAGACCGCGTCGCCCAGCAGCGGATGGCCGATGTGGGCCATGTGCACGCGGATCTGGTGGGTCCGGCCGGTGTGGATGCGCACGGCCACCAGGGAGGCCAGGCCGCGCGGGCCGGTCCAGAGCACCCGGTAGTCGCTGCGCGCCTCGCGCCCGCCCTTGGGCAGCACGGCCATGCGCGTCTTGTGGCGCGGGTCGCGGCCCATGGGCGCGTCGATGGTCCCCTGCGAGGGCTTGGGGCGCCCGTGGACCAGGGCCAGGTAGACCTTGAAGGTCTCGTGCCCGGCAAAGCTCGCGGACAGGGCCAGGCGCGCCGGTTCGGTCCGGGCCACGGCCATGAGCCCGGAGGTGTCCTTGTCCAGGCGGTGGACGATGCCCGGCCGCTGCGGGTCCATGGAGCTGTTTTCGGCGGCGATGTCCGGCCACTGGTGGATCAGCAGGTTGACCAGGGTGGGGCCGGGTTCGCCCGGCGCGGGATGGGTGGTCAGCCCGGCGGGCTTGACGACCACGAGCATCTGCTCGTCCTCGTAGACCGCTTCGATGTCGCCCCGGACGGGCTCAGCCGCGAATTCGCCGGGTTCGGGCCCGGCGGCCCGGATGGCCACGTCCTGGCCCGGGGCCAGCTTCCGGTTGCCCTTGTCCGCGACCTCGCCGTCGACAAGGGCCAGGCCGGACTCGATCCAGCCCTTGATCCGGCCACGGGAAACGCCCTCCCCGGCCAGCTCCCGGCCCCAAAACTTGTCCAGGCGCAAGCCCGCGTCGCTCATTGAAACCGTCCGCTCCCACCGCTGTTCGGATTTGTCGTTCGTCATGGTCAAAGTGATATACCGGGAATCATTGGAAAGTAAAATTCTAATTGGTTTTATGCACTCATCGTTTACAAAATTGGCTCTTGACCCGTTCCCGGCATCGGCATAGAAAAAAGAAATTTTGCGCAATTGAAACTTTCTCTACATATTATCAAAACCCAAAGAGAGGCGAACATGGCCTTACACCTGGTTGACCACCCGCTTATCCGGCACAAGGTTGGTCTGCTCCGTCAGCACGACATTTCCACCAGCCATTTCCGGACACTGGCCAACGAGATCACCCGGCTGCTCACCTACGAGGCGACCAAGGATTTCGAGACCGAGAAGAGGACCATCAAGGGATGGGCGGGCAAGGTCGAGGTGGACAGCATCAAGGGCAAGAAGGTCACCGTGGTGCCCATCCTGCGCGCCGGTCTCGGCATGATGGACGGCGTCTTCGACATGATACCCGGCGCCAAGGCGTCCGTGGTCGGCTTCTACCGCAACGAGGAGACGCTGGAGCCCGTCCAGTACTACGTCAAGCTGGCCAAGAACATCGAAGAGCGCATGGCCCTGATCCTGGATCCCATGCTGGCCACCGGCGGCACCCTGAACGCGACCATCAAGCTGCTCAAGGAGGCGGGCTGCAAGTCCATCCGTGGCCTGTTCCTGTGCGCCGCGCCCGAGGGCATCGAACGCATCCTCAAGGAGCACCCCGACGTGGAAATCTACACCGCGGCGGTGGACGAGAAATTGAACGACGTAGGCTATATCATCCCCGGTCTCGGAGACGCGGGGGACAAGATATTCGGCACCAAGTAGGCAAAGGGCACGCTGCACAGCGTGCCTTTTTTTGGGAATTCAGGGGCAACAAAGGAGTCGGGGGGCTCCGCAACCAAGAGAGAGAGGAGTGGGTAAAGATGAGTAACGTGCATTCCACCGAGTACAATTTCAGACCAAAGGACGCCCTGCTCGGCGCGCAGATGCTTTTCGTGGCATTCGGCGCGCTGGTCCTGGTGCCGCTGCTGACCGGGCTGGACCCGAACGTGGCCCTGTTCACGGCGGGCGCGGGCACCCTGCTGTTCCAGGTCATTACCCGGGGCAAGGTCCCGGTGTTCCTGGCCTCCAGTTTCGCCTTCATCGCGCCGATCATCTACGGCGTTCAGACCTGGGGCATCCCGTCGACCATGTGCGGCCTGGCGGCCGCAGGCCTGCTCTACGTGATCCTCAGCGTGCTCATCCGCATCTACGGCTCCAACATGCTGCGCCGCGTGCTGCCGCCCGTGGTCACCGGCCCGGTGATCATGGTCATCGGCCTGATCCTGGCCCCCACCGCCGTGCACATGGCCATGGGCCGCACCGGCGACGGCTCGGCCTGGCTGGTGCCCAACACCACGGCCATGATCATCGCGGGCGTGGCCCTGCTGACCACCATCTTCACCTCCCTGCTGGGCAAGGGATGGATCAAGCTGATCCCGATCATGCTCGGCATCGCCGCGGGCTACGCGACCTCCCTGATCCTGGACGCCACCGGCTTCTCCGCGGCCCAGCAGGCCACCTTCGATCCCGGCCAGCTCCAGAACTGGACCGCTCCGGCCCTGGTCAGCTTCGGCAAGATCGCCGAGGCCCCGATCCTGGAAATGCCCAAGTTCACGTTCCCCACCTGGAACCTCGAAGCCGTCCTGTTCATCGTGCCCGTGGCCATCGCCCCGGCCATCGAACACTTCGGCGACATCCTGGCCATCGGCGGCATCTCCGGCAAGGACTACGTCAAGGACCCCGGCATCCAGAACACCCTGCTCGGCGACGGCCTGGCCACCTCCCTGGCGGCCTGCCTGGGCGGCCCGCCGAACACCACCTACTCCGAGGTCTCCGGGGCCGTGGCCCTGACCCGCTCCTTCAACCCGGCCATCATGACCTGGGCGGCCCTCACCGCCATCATCCTGGCCTTCGTGGGCAAGCTCGGCGCGTTCCTGAACACCATCCCGGTGCCGGTCATGGGCGGCATCATGATCCTGCTCTTCGGGGCCATCACCGTCATCGGCATCAACACCCTGGTGCGCGCGGGCAACGACCTGATGCTGCCGCGCAACCTGGCCATCGTGGCCATCATCCTGGTCTTCGGCATCGGCGGCATGAGCTTCGACCTGATCGTGGTCAAGCTCGGCGGCATCGGCCTGTCCGGCGTGATCGGCGTGGCCCTGAACCTGATCCTGCCCTGCAAGGACTGCAACGACCCCCTGCCCGACGAGGTCAACCCGTCCGGCCCGGACCATCACACCGACCTCTAATCCGCAATACACCAAGGGCCCCTCTTCGCAGGAAGGGGGGCCTTTTCGTTTCGGATGGACCGGGCCGCCGATAGCGGCTATGATCCCCCTGCCCAAGGAGAAAACCATGCGCGAAACCGTGACCGGCCTGGTCCTGACCTACAATGGCGAGCGGCTGCTCGAAAAATGCCTCAAGTCGCTCGACTTCTGCGACGAGCTTCTGGTGGTGGACTCGCAGTCCACGGACCGCACCCGCGAGATCGCGGAGAAGTGCGGCGCGCGGGTCGTGGTCCGGCCCTGGCCCGGCCCGGTGGACCAGTTCCGGTTCGCGCTGGGGGAGATCGGCACCGCCTGGGTGGTCTCCCTGGACCAGGACGAGTTCCTGACCGACGAACTGCGCGCGAACATCGAGGACAGGCTCAAGGCGGGCGAGCCGGTGGCGGGCTATCTCGTGCCCCGCAGTTCCTTCTACTTCAACCGGTTCATGAAGCACTCCGGGTGGTATCCGGACTACCTCTTCCGCGTCTTCCGGGCCGGCAAAATGGAAGTCACGGCCTCGGGCGCGCACTACCACTTCAACCCGCTGGGCGAGACAAAGAAGCTGTCCGGCGACATCCTGCACTACCCCTACGAGTCCTTCCGCCAGCACATGGACAAGATCAACTACTACGCCGAGGAGGGCGCGGCCGCCCTGCGCGAAAAGGGCCGCAAGGGCGGCCCGGCCCGGGCCCTGCTCCACGCCGCCGTGCGCTTCGTCAAGCTCTACCTGCTCAAGCTCGGCTTCCTGGACGGCACCGCCGGGCTGTGCAATGCGCTGGCCGGGTTCTACTACACCTTCCAGAAATACATCCGGGTGGACGAGCACGGGAAATGGGGCGACGGGTAGGCGAAAAGACGTCGCATTTTGCCCATAAAACTGTTCCGATATCGCCTTCCATGTGCTAACAATTCCCACGACGAAATCATCATTCATTTTTCGGAGGAACCATGGACATCAATATTTCCCAACTGACCGAGACCATCATGGCGTACGTCACCCAGTACGGTCTGCGCATCATCGTGGCCCTGCTCATATTCGTCATCGGGCGGATCGTCGCCAAGGCCCTGGCACGCGGGATCAGGCAGGTCCTGATCAAGGCCAAGGTCGACGAGACCCTGGCCTCGTTCCTCAAGAACATCACCTACTACGCGCTGATCGCCGCCGTGGTCATCGCGGCGCTGGGCCAGGCGGGCATCAACGTGACCAGCTTCCTGGCCGTACTCGGCGCCGCCGGCCTGGCCGTGGGCCTGGCCCTGAAGGACTCCCTGTCCAACTTCGCGGCGGGCGTCATGCTCATCCTGCTCAAGTTCTTCAAGAAGGGCGACTACGTGACCGCGGGCGGCCAGTCCGGCACGGTCACGGCCATCAACATCTTCAACACCGTGCTGACCACCCCGGACAACAAGGTCATCACCGTGCCCAACTCCGCCGTGCTCGGCGGGACCATCACCAACGTGACGGCCAACGACACCCGGCGCGTGGACATGACCTTCGGCATCGGCTACGACGACGACCTGCTCAAGGCCAAAAAGACCCTGGAGCGCATCGTCTCCGAGGAGCCGCGCGTGCTGGCCGATCCCAAACCGGTCATCGAGGTCATGGAGCTGGCCGACTCCTCGGTCAACTTCGTGGTCCGCCCGTGGTGCAAGACCGCCGACTATTGGGGCGTGTACTTCGCCCTGACCGAGAAGGTGAAGCTGGTCTTCGACCAGGAAGGCATCTCCATCCCGTTCCCGCAACAGGATGTGCACATGTACAACGAGAAATAGGCGGCGATTGGGGCAATGCCCATCATCACCTGGGGCAAGGCGCTGAGTGTCGGGTATCCGGCCATAGACGACGATCACCAAAAGCTGATCGCCCTCTTCAACGCCGCCCACGGCGCGGTCAAGCAGACCTCCCCGCGACAGGCCGTCGAGACGATACTGACCGAACTGATCGACTACACCAACTGGCACTTCGATCATGAGGAAGCCCTCATGGAGGAGCACGGCTACGACAGGATCGAGGCGCACAAGCTGGAACACCAGGAACTCGCCGCCAACGCCAGGCAACTGTACGTCCAGTATCTCGCCGGAGACGACACGGTGCCCGAGGTCCTGCTCCCCTTCCTCCGGAACTGGCTGACCGATCACATCCTGCGCTCGGACAAACAATTAGGCGATTTCCTGAATGGCTATCAACGCCAGGAACTCTGAACAAAAAAAAGGCCCCGCATCAGCGGGGCCTTTTTCATGCGCGTTGTCGCCGGGGTCGCCTACTGGGCGTCGATCCAGGCGTTGGCTTCCTTCACGTCCAGGGTGCCGACGTAGATGGCCCGGCCGGAGATGGCGCCCTCCAGCCCCTTTTGCGACAGGGGGTAGAGATTCTTGATGTCGTCGAGGGTATGGACGCCGCCGGCGGCGATGACCGGGACCGAGGTCTTGGCGCACAGGGCGGCCAGGGCGTCGAGGTTCACGCCGGTCTGCATGCCGTCGCGGGAGATATCGGTGTAGACGATGAAGCGGATGCCGTCCTTTTCCAGGCGCGGCAGGACGTCGTCGATGGTCAGGCCCGCGTCCTCGACCCAGCCCTTGGTCTTGAGCTTGCCGTCCACGGCGTCCAGGGAGACGCCGATGCGCCCGGGCAGGGCCCGGCACAGGTCGGAGAAGAGCTCCGGGTCCTCCAGGGCCATGGTGCCGATGATCAACCGGCTCACGCCCGCCTCTATGTACTTTTGGGCCGTGGCGATGTCGCGGATGCCGCCGCCGAGCTGCACCGGGATGGCGATCTCGGAGCAGATGGCCTTGATCAGCTCGAAGTTCTTGGGCACGCCGGAAAAGGCCCCGTCCAGGTCCACCACGTGGAGGTAACGCGCGCCGAGGTCCTCCCAGTAGCGCGCCTGGGCAACGGGGTCCGAGGCGAATACGGTGACCTCGTCCTCCTTGCCCTGGGCCAGGCGGACGCATTCACCGTTCTTGATGTCGACAGCGGGAAAAAGAATCATAATCCGAGTTCCGTGAGTTTCTCGTCCATGCCGTCCTGGGCCAGGCGGGTGGCGGTCACCCACTTGCCGCCCCGGGCAGCGAACTTCTTGGCGTTGTAGAGGTTCTCCAGCAGGGACTGCTGGGTCTCCTCGTAGCGGGAGCGGATCATCCGCTCGTTCTTGACGTCGATGAGGTAGAAATCGATGGCCACCGAGGCCGGGGTATCCACGCCCGCGTCGCTGCCGACCCGCTCGCGCCAGGTGGTCAGCTGCGGGACGAGCAGATAGTCGGCCTGGATGCATTTGCCCACGCCGAGCCAGTACTTCCACGCGGACACGCGGGGCTTGCCCGAGTCCTCGAACACGACCACGTCCTCGCACTGGCGCACGGCGTCCGGGGTGATGTAGTCGAAGACCTGGTGCTTCTGCAGGGTGTTGGTCAGGATCATGTCCAGAGTCTCGATGGTCCCTGCGGGCGCGGGCTTGCCCTCCTCGTCGAGGTAGCCCGCCAGGAGTTCCCAGCTGTAGGTGGGATTGGTGAACCCGGCCACGGCCAGCTTGCCCTCGGGACGAGGCACGGCGGCCGTCCGGGTGGACTTGGCGCAACCGGCCGCAACCAGCAGGGCCAAGCTTGACAGGGCCAGGGCGAAAAAGACAGCGGAACGTTTCATCAGTCGAGACTCCCTTTGGTGCTGGAAACCCCTTTGCGCCCCACGGTGACCGCGTGGGCCAGGGCCAGGCCCAGGGCCTTGAAGGCCGCTTCCAGCAGGTGATGGCCGTTTTGGCCGTACTCAAATTTGACATGCAGGTTCATGCCCGCCTTGTAGGCCAGGGACTTCAGGAATTCACGCCAGACGTCCTTCTCGTCGCCCGCGATGAGGCCGGGCAACAAGGCGTCGTCGTAGACGATGTAGGGGCGGCCGGAGAGGTCCACGACCACTTCGGCCAGGGCCTCGTCCATGGGAACCTTGGCCGAGGCCACGCGGTTGATGCCCCGCTTGTCGCCCAGGGCCTCGGCCAGGGCCTGGCCCAGGCAGAGCCCGACATCCTCCAGGCTGTGGTGGGTATCGATCTCCAGGTCGCCCTTGCAGGTCAACTCCAGGTCGAACCCGGCCCAGAAGGCGCACAGGGTGAGCATGTGGTCGGCGAACCCGATGCCGGTGTCCACCGCCACCTTGCCTTCACCGTCGAGGTTCAGGGTCAGCGATATGTCCGTTTCCTTGGTGGTCCGAGCCACTGTGGCCTGGCGCATGGCGCACTCCTTTCCTGTAGAACATGAGCGTCATCCCCATACATAGAGGAAAAGACTAGAAAAATAAACAGGGCAGGCACCGACTTTTGCGATGCCCGCCCCGGATTCGGTCGTTACGGCGTTTCTTCCCCGTCCCCGTCGGCGGCGGCGTCCAGTTCGGCCTGGGCCTTGGCCTCTGCCTCGGCCTGCTTCTTGAGGTGGCGCTTCTCCTTCTTGCCGAAGAAGTAGGCAACCCAGATGCCGATCTCGTAGAGGACGATCAGGGGTCCGGCCATGAGGCACTGGGTGAAGGGATCGGGCGGGGTCAGGATGGCTGCCACGACAAAGGCGCACAGGATGGCGTACTTGCGCTTCCTGCGCAGCCCCGTGGACGAAACCATGCCCAGCCTGGCCAGGAAGAAGATGAACAGGGGCAACTCGAAGACCAGGCCGAAGGCGAACAGGAGTTTCAGGCAGAAACTCAGGTATTCGTTGAGCTTCGGAACGAACTGGATGCCCGAGTTGGAGAATCCCGCAAAGAACTCGAAGGCGTAGGGGAAGACCTGGAAATAGCCGAACAGCGCGCCGCCGGTGAAGAACATGCCCGAGAGCAGGGCCATGGGCACCATCCACTTGCGCTCGTGGGCGTACAGGCCCGGGGCGATGAAGCCCCAGATCTGGGCGAACACGTACGGGCTGACCAGAAAGAGGCCCGCCACGATGGATATCTTGATGTGCGCGAAGAAGGCCTCGGCCGGGTAGGTGTACTGGAAGTGCCCTTCCCGGGCCACGGCCATGAGCGCCTTTTGCAGGGCACCCATGAAGATCTGCATCTGTTCGGGATGATTGAACCCGTTGGCGGCAAGCATCTTCTCGAAGACCGCGCCGAGCTGCTGGTAGAACTCCGGGGTCAACAGCGGGGCGGTGGCGGCCGCCTGCTTCTGGAAGACATCCACCATGGGCTGCATGAGGATGTCGAACATCTGCCCGGCAAAGGAATAACAGGCGACCATGCCCACGCACACGGCGAGCGCCGCGCGGGTCAGCCGGGAACGCAGCTCGCCGAGGTGGTCGAGCAGGGACATCTGGGCCCCCTCGCCGTCCTCGAGCTCCGCGTCCTCTTCGGATTCGTCGTCCTCTTCGTCGGGCTCGTCATCGGCCGCTGCGGCGGCCGGATCGTCGTCCCCGCCGTCCCCGCCTTCGGCCGGAACGGCGGTCGCTGCGTGGACCTCGGGCGGTTCGGGCGGGGCGACCGCGTCGCCGCCCTCTTCGCTCCCGCCGGAGCCGTCCGCGCCCTCCGCCGCCTCGCCGGTCTCCGGCTTTGCGGATTCAGGCTCGGCGGATTCAGGCTGTTCCCCGTTCTCCGGGTCGGTCGGGGACGGTTCCTCGTCGATCAGGGACGGGTCCTCCTCGGGCTCCACGGTATTCCCGGCGACAGGCTCCTCTTCGGGACCTTTGACATCGTCTTTGTCGGAATGCATCGGAACTTAGGCCTTTTTCTCTTCGGGCTCGGTCTCGTCGGCCGGAGATTCGGCACCGGCGGTCCCGGGCTCGGCCTCGACGACCGCTTCGGCGGCCGCCTCCTGCTGGGCCTTCTCGGCCTTGCGCCGGGCCAGTTCGGCGTCCACTTCCTTCTTGCGGGCGGCGGCCTCGGCCTTGCTGACCTCGTCGTCCAGGGTCGACTTGACCTCGTTGCCCACGCGCTTGAACTCGGCCACGCCCTTGCCCAGGGAACGAAGCAGCTCGGGCAGCTTCTGAGGGCCGATGACGATGAGCGCCACCACGCAGATAATCAATAATTCGGGTCCGCCTATTCCAAACATATGCTCACCTGGGTAATCGGTTTAATTGCTCGGGTTATTCCCACTCTATGGTGCTCGGCGGCTTGGAGGAGATGTCCAGAACCACCCGGTTGACGCCCTTGACCTCCCGGATGATCCGGTTGGACATGCGGGCCAGCAGCTCGGAGGGAACCCTGGACCAGTCCGCGGTCATGGCGTCCAGGGAATCGACGATGCGCAGGGCGATGACGTTCTCGTAGGTCCGGTCGTCGCCCATGACGCCCACGGTCTTGAGCGGCAGGAGCACGGCGAAGCCCTGCCAGACCTTGCGGTACCAGTCCGCGGCGATCATCTCGTTCTGGACGATCTTGTCGGCCAGGCGGAGGATCTTGAGCCGCTCCTCGGTGACCTCGCCGATGACCCGGATGGACAAGCCCGGGCCGGGGAACGGCTGACGCCAGATGATGTGCTCGGGCAGGCCGAGCTCGTAGGCGGCGCGGCGCACCTCGTCCTTGAACAGCTCGCGCAGGGGTTCGACCAGTTTGAGATTCATCTTCTCGGGCAGGCCGCCCACGTTGTGGTGGGATTTGATCACGGCCGAGGGGCCCTTGAAGGATTCGGATTCGATGACGTCCGGGTACAGGGTGCCCTGCCCCAGGAACTCCACGCCCTCGATGGCCTTGGCCTCGCGGTCGAAGATCTCGATGAACTTGTAGCCGATGAGCTTGCGCTTCTTCTCCGGATCCTCGACCCCTTTGAGGTCGGACAGGAATTCGTCGGCCGCGTCGACCATCTTGACGTTGAGGTCGAAGTGCTCGGCCAAGAAGCCGATGACCTCCTCGCGCTCGCCCATGCGCAGCAGCCCGTTGTCCACGAAGATGCAGTGCAGGTTCTTGCCGATGGCCTTATGCAGCATGACAGCGGCCACGGTGGAGTCGATGCCGCCGGACAGGCCGAGGACGACCTTGGCGTCGCCGACCTGCTCCTTGAGGGCCTCGATGGTCGTGTCCACGAAGGAGGCCATGGACCAGGAGGCCTCAAGCCCGGCCACCTTGAACAGGAAGTTCTGGATGATCAGGGAGCCGTCCGTGGTGTGGGCCACTTCGGGGTGGAA
Organism: Pseudodesulfovibrio karagichevae; assembly: GCF_041414475.1. Classification (NCBI taxonomy): domain Bacteria; kingdom Pseudomonadati; phylum Thermodesulfobacteriota; class Desulfovibrionia; order Desulfovibrionales; family Desulfovibrionaceae; genus Pseudodesulfovibrio; species Pseudodesulfovibrio karagichevae. The sequence goes on along the minus strand of NZ_JBGLYH010000005.1, from coordinate 43,485 downwards.
CTGGAGGGCGTAGATTTTCTTCTCGACGTTGCCCATGGCCGCGAACTCGATGGAGTCGGTCTTGCCCATGGGCACGAAGCCGTCGGGCAGGACCTCGACCCGGTCGCCGTGGGACATCCACACGGTCAGGTCGTCCTTCTCCTCCACCCCGTCGAACAGGATGGAGTCGTTCTGCGCGGAGAACTGGGCCCGGCCGTATTCGCGGTCGGTGGAAGCCACCACCCGGCCGCCGAGATTGTGGGCCAGCAGCTGCATGCCGTAGCAGATGCCCAGCACGGGGATACCCATCTCGAGGTATTCCATGTTCAATTCGGGGCAGCCGCCTTCCAGAACGCTGGACGGGCCGCCGGACAGGATCAGGGCCGAGGGCTTGAACGCCTTGACCCGTTCGGGGTCGACGTTGCAGGGGTGGATCTCGGAATACACCCCGGCCTCGCGCACTCTGCGTGCGATCAGCTGAGTGAACTGACTGCCAAAATCAAGGATGAGTACTCTATTGTCGTGCATGCGTTTCTCTCTAATTCACAATGGGAGAAATGAAAAGGCGAATTACCATTACCGGGCCGGACACCGGCGGCTAGCCGTCGCCGCGGTAGTTGGGGGATTCCTTGGTGATGGTCACGTCGTGGACGTGGGATTCGCGCAGGCCGGCCGAGGAGATCTGGACCATCTTGGACTTCTCGAACAGCTCGCCGATGTTGGCCGAACCGGTGTAGCCCATGCCGGAGCGCAGGCCGCCGATGAACTGGTACAGGGACTCGCCCACCTTGCCGCGATAGGGGACCCGGCCGACGATGCCCTCGGGGACCAGCTTCTTGGACTTCTCCTGGAAGTAGCGGTCCGAGCTGCCCTTCTTCATGGCGTCGATGGAGCCCATGCCCCGGTACTGCTTGTAGGTCCGACCCTGGTACAGGATGGTCTCGCCCGGGGACTCCTCGGTGCCGGCCAGGACCGAGCCCATCATGCAGCAGTTCGCGCCCACGGCCAGCGCCTTGACCACGTCGCCGGAGTACTTGATGCCGCCGTCCGCGATGATGCATTTGTCGGCCTCGCGCGCCGCGCGGCTGGCCTCCATGACCGCCGTGATCTGCGGCACGCCCACGCCGGCCACGATGCGGGTGGTGCAGATGGAGCCGGGGCCGATGCCGACCTTGACCGTGTCCACGCCCGCCTCGATCAGCGCCTTGGCGCCCTCGTAGGTGGCCACGTTGCCGCCCACCAACTGGAGGTCGGGGAAGGCCGCGCGCAGCTCGCGCGTGGACTTGAGGATGTTCTCGGAGTGGCCGTGGGCCGAGTCGAGGACCAGGAAGTCGGCGCCCGCGTGCAGCAGGGCCTCGGACCGGGACAGGCAATCCTTGCCGATGCCGATGGCCGCGCCGACCAGCAGGCGGCCGCGCGAGTCCTTGACCGCGTCGGGGTACTTCTTGTGCTTGTTGATGTCCTTGATGGTGATCAGCCCTTTCAGGCGGTTCTCCTCGTCGACCACGAGCAGCTTCTCGATGCGGTGCTGGTGCAGCTTGCGCTTGGCCTCCTCGTTGTCGATGCCCTCGGGCACGGTGACCAGGTCGCGGGAGGTCATCAGCTCGGAGACCAGGGCCTTGTCGTCCTGGACGAAACGGATGTCGCGGTTGGTGATGATGCCCACCAGGTGGTCGCCCTTGACCACGGGGAGGCCGGAGATGCGGTACTCGGTCATGATCGACTTGACCTTGCCCAGGTCATCGTCGGGGTGGACCGTGATCGGGTCGGAGATCATGCCGGATTCGGACTTCTTGACCCGGTCGATCTCCCTCGCCTGCTCGCGCACGGACATGTTCTTGTGGATCACGCCCGCGCCGCCGTGCCGGGCCATGGAGATGGCCATGCGGGACTCGGTGACCGTGTCCATGGCTGCGGAGAGCAGCGGAATGTTCAGTTTGAGCTCCGGTGTGAGATAGGTGGACACGTCAACGGCGTCGGGCAGGACGTTGGAATAGCCCGGCAACAACAGGACATCGTCAAAGGTTAAAGCCTTATCGAGTATTTTGCTCATGTCATTCCTCCAGAGCGTTTTTGCTGATCAAATATGACAAGGCCGAGCTTAGCGCCCGGCCTCGGTGGTTTCCATTATAGACCCAGGTAGGCCCGTTTTACCTGCTCGTTCGCGAGCAGTTTGTCGCAGGTGTCCGAGAGGACAACCCTCCCGTTTTCCATGACATACCCCCGGTGGCCGATCTTGAGCGCCAGGTTGGCGTTCTGCTCCACCAGGAAGATGGTCGTGTTGTTCTCGCTGTTGACCTTCTTGATGATCTCGAAGATCTGCTTGACCACCAGCGGGGCCAGCCCCATGGACGGCTCGTCCAGAAGCAGGAGCGCGGGCCGGGCCATGAGCGCGCGGCCGATGGCCAGCATCTGCTGCTCGCCGCCGGACAGAGTGCCGCCCTGCTGCCTGCGCCGCCTCGCCAGGATGGGGAACAGGTCGAAGCAATATTCCATGTCCCGCTTGATCTCGGCCTTGTTGGTGCGCATGAACGCGCCCATGTCCAGGTTCTCCTGGACGGTCAGCTCCGGGAAGATCAGGCGGCCTTCGGGCACCTGGCAGATGCCCTGGCTGACGATGATGTTGGGCGCGAGCCTGGTGATGTCGTCGTCCTGGTACAGGACCTGGCCCTGGCGAGCCTGGACCACGCCGCAGATGGTCATCAGCGTGGTGGACTTGCCCGCCCCGTTGGCCCCGATCAGGGTGATGATCTCGCCCCGGTCGACGTACAGGTTGACGTCGTACAGGGCCTGGATGTTGCCGTAAAAGCTGTCGACGTTTTTCAGTTCGAGCATCCTAGTCATCGTGTTCCTCCCCGAGGTAGGCCTTGATGACCTCCGGATTCGCCGCGATCTCCTCGGGCGTGCCGTCCGCGATCATGCGCCCGTAGTCGAGCACGTAGATGCGGTCGGACATGGACATGACCATCTTCATGTCGTGCTCGATGAGCATGATGGAGATGTTGAATTTTTCACGAATGCCGATGATCAGGTCTTCCAGGTCGCGGGTCTCCTGCGGGTTCATGCCCGCGGCGGGCTCGTCCAGGAGCAGGAGGAACGGGTCCGTGGCCAGGGCGCGGGCGATCTCGAGCCTGCGCTGCTTGCCGTAGGGCATGTTCGTGGCCAGCTCGTTGACGAACTCCTTCAGCCCGACCAGATCCAGCAGGTCGTAGGCCTTCTGGACGACGGCCCGCTCTTCGCGGCGGGTGGCCCTGTTGCGGGAGATGGCCCCCCAGATGGAAGACTTGGTCCGGCAGTGGGTGCCGATCATGACGTTTTCCAGGGCGGTCATGGACGGGAACAGGCGGATGTTCTGAAAGGTCCGGGCCATGCCCAGCTCGGTGACGATGTTCGGCTTGCGGCCGTTGATGCGCCGGGTCTTGCCCGTGGCGTCGGGGTCGATGAGCACGTCGCCGCTGGTCGGCGTGTAGATGCCGGTGATGCAGTTGAAGAAGGTCGTCTTGCCCGCCCCGTTGGGGCCGATGAGGGCGACGATCTCCTTGTCGTGGACCACCAGATCGACCTCGTCCAGGGCGCGGATGCCGCCGAAGTCCTTGCTCACGGCGTTGACGTTCAGGACTGGATTACTCATGGACGGCCTCCGCCTCTGCGACCTTGTATTCGTAGAACTTGCGCTTGGCGCTGATCAGCCCCTGGGGCCGGAAGACCATGACCAGGACCATGATGGCCCCGAACAGGAGCATGCGGAACTGGGCGAACTCTCGCAGGTACTCGGGCACCAGGATGAGGATGATGGCCCCGGCGATGACGCCCCGGATGGAGCCCATGCCGCCGATGACCACGATGGACAGGATGATGGCCGATTCCCAGAAGGTGAACGAGGCCGGGTTGATGAAGGTCGTCTTGGCCGCGAAGACCACGCCGGCCATGCCCGCCCAGGTGGCGCCCAGGGCAAAGGCCATGAGCTTGGTCTTGACCTTGTCGATGCCCATGGCCTGGCAGGCGATCTCGTCCTCGCGCAGGGCCAGCCAGGCGCGCCCGATGCGGGAGTTCTGCAGCCGGTTGACGCTGAAGATGGTGAAGACCATCAGGCCGACCATGATGTAATACATATATTGCGTGGACCCGACCACGTCGAGATGGAAGCCGAACAGGCTGGGCCGGGCGATGGAGGAAATGCCGGAGGGGCCCATGGTCACTTCGCCCCAGTTCTCGAGGACCAGGCGGATGATCTCGCCGAAGCCCAGGGTGACGATGGCCAGGTAGTCGCCGCGAAGGCGCAGGACCGGGAAGCCGAGGAGTATGCCGAGCACGGCCCCGAGGACCGCGCCCACGGGCAGCATGTACCAGAACCCGATGCCCCAGTGCATGTTGCACAGGGCATAGGCATAGGCGCCCACGGCGTAGAAGGCCACGTAGCCCAGGTCGAGCAGACCGGCCAGGCCGACCACGATGTTCAGGCCCAGGCCGAGCACGATGTAGACCAGGCAGGAGATCATGATGTTGGTCTGGTAGAGGTCGAAGACCTGCGGGTAGACCACGGCGGCCAGGGCCAGCAGACCCAGGGCGGCGTATCTGAGGACCGGGTGCGACTGCAGCCGGGTCAGCAGGGACTCCACCCGGGTCTCGTTCCGGGAGTCGTCCTTTTTGAGCTCCTTGCGCGCCAGCAGCCAGCGCCAGACAAAGGAACCGAAAAAGATGGCCAGGGCCACGTACCCGATCCGGCTCCAGTGCCAGACCACCGTATGCTCGATGGTGTTCACCCGGATGACCATGATCGGGAAGGTCAGGAAGACGAACCACAGGGCCACCAGGAACGACTTCCGGACCGACTGGGCGTAGCCGTCGCACCCTGCGGTCAGGAAGAACCTGAGGAAGCTCTGGTTCGTGGTGTTGCTATCAATGCTCACTGTATATTCCTTGCGCGGTGAGCGGCCGCTTGGGCCGCGATGATCCCGGTTAGACCTTCTGGGTCTTTTCCTTGCCCATGATGCCCGACGGCCTGAAGATCAGGATCAGGACGAGCAGCAGGAAGGCGAAAACGTCCTCGTAGTCCGAGGAGACGTAGCCGGTGGCGAAGGCCTCGGTCAGGCCGAGGACCAGGCCGCCGAGCATGGCTCCGGGCAGGGAGCCGATGCCGCCGAGCACCGCGGCGGTGAACGCCTTGATGCCCGCGATGAAGCCTATGTAATAGTTGATCTGGCCGATGTGTGAGGCGATGAGCACGCCGCCCACGGCCGCCAGGCTGGAACCGATGACAAAGGTTGCGGAAATGACCATGTCCACGTTGATGCCCACCAGCATGGCCATCTTGCGGTTCTGCGCCGTGGCCCGCATGGCCTTGCCCAGCTTGGTGAACTTGATGAACAGCGTCAGCCCCACGCAGGAGGCCACGGTGGCCAGGATGATGACCAGCTCGGCCGAGCTCATGATCGAGCCCGTCTTGTCCATGAAGTCGAAATGCGGAATGAGCTCGGGGAAAGGCAGGAAGTCCGAGGTCTGGGCGAGCATGACGTAGTTCTGCAGGAAGATCGACATGCCGATGGCGGAGATGAGCGGCGACAGCCGGGGGGCGTTGCGCAGCGGCTTGTAGGCCATCTTCTCGATGGTGAAGCCGTACGCCGCCGCCCAGATGACCGCGCACACGATGGCGATGACCAGGATGGCGGATACCGGAAAGCCCAACATGGTCAGCAGCCCGGCCACGATGAGCCCGGTGAAGGCGCCGATCATGTAGATCTCGCCGTGGGCGAAGTTGATCAGCTCGATGATGCCGTAGACCATGGTGTAGCCGAGGGCGATCAGAGCATAGATGCTGCCGCGGGTGAGGCCACCCATGAACAGCTCAAGGAAATATTCCATTGTCGTGATTCCTGTTCATTAAATAAATCCAGGGGACGGGCATGGCCCGTCCCCTGGTCTAATCCATTTGGAAGCCTATATCTACTTGACTTCCACGTACTTGCCGTCTTTCACCTGGTAGACGGCGAAGCCGACGCCCTCGGCGTCGCCCTTGGCGTCGAACTTGATCTTGCCGACCGGGGTATCGACGTAGGAGGTGTGCAGGGCATCGATCATCTTGTCGTAATCGGTGCCGCCGGCGACCTTGACGGCGTTCAGCAGGGCCAGGGCCGCGGAGTAGGCCTCGGGGAAGAACGGGCCGGGATCGGTGCCGAACTTGGCCTTGTGGGCGGCGACGGCCTCCTGGTAAAGCGGGTTGCTGGAGAAGTCCATGGGACCGGTGGCGTAGACGCCCTCGGCGTACTTGCCGGCGACCTTGATGAAGGTGTCGTCCTTCACGCCGTCATCCGACATGAACGGGATGTCCATGCCCTTCTTACGCATGCCGGTAACGATCTTGGAGGCTTCCGGATGGTAGCCGCCGAAGATGACGCCCTCGGCACCGGAGCTCTTGATCTTCTGGACCACGGCGGAGTAATCCACGGCGCCGGGGGTCACGCCCTCGAACAGGACCTGCTCGATGGCCGGGTCGGCGTCGATGAACTGCTTGCAGAAAGAGGCGAAGCCCTTGCCGTAGTCACCCTTGTCGTGGATGATGGCGACCTTTTTCAGGCCCAGGGACTTGGCGAAGGCGACTTCCAGGGCGGCCTGGGCGTCGTCCGGAGCGATAGTCCGGAAGAAGTTCGGGTATTCGCCGGACTGGGTCAGCGGCGGATTGGTGGCGGACGGAGACATGACCACGATCTTGCCGGACAGGTAGATGGGCAGAGCGGCCTTGGTGGCGCCGGAGCAGATGTGGCCCAGGACGATCTTCACGCCGTCGGAGAGCAGCTTGGTGGCGACGTTGGTGGCCAGCTCGGGCTTGCATTGGTCGTCCTGGGGCATGACCTCGACCGTGGCGCCGTTCACGCCGCCGGCGGCGTTGATCTTGTCGGCCACCAGCTTGGCGGCGTTCACGGTGGGCAGGCCGTAGGAGGCCAGGTCGCCGGAATGGGCGCCGGCAACGCCGAGGACCAGGGTCTTGGCCGGAGCGGCGACCTCGCCGGTTTCCACGTCAGCCTTCTTATCCTGTTTCTCATCCTTTTTCGCTTCGCCGCCACAGGCAGCCAGCATGGCCGCCATGACGAGACACAGAGCTATCAGACTCAGTTTGACTCTCATGCTACCTCTCCTCGAAATGTATAAGGGTTCGTTACCACTCAATGTGCTAAACCAGTTGACCGCCGGAAATACCGTCTCCGGCGGGAAAAGCCACGGAATGTGACATTGTAGTTATTTTCAGCCTCATGTCAATCATATCCCGGCCCGTGTTACAGAAGGCAACACGCTTGAATGATTGAAAATCCTATTTGCCTAACTCCTGCCGGGCCAGCTTGAGCATTTCCGCATCTTGTTTTTCCAGAGCCAGGACCTTTTCGAAGTATGTTTGGGCAATGTCCGGTTTTTTGAAAGAATGCTTGTAAATCACGCCCAGATTGAAAAGCGCGAGAGTGTCCTCGGGATCGATCTTGAGGATGGCCTCGTAGGCCTCGCTCGCCTTGGCGTAGTCTTCCTTGTTGAAGTAGGCGATGCCCACGGCCTTGAGCACCGAGGTGTTGTCCGGCTCGAGCCCGCGCGCCTTTTCCAGCGGCTCCAGGGCGCGGTCCCAGGCGCGCATCATCAGAAACGAGTTGCCCAGGCCGACCAGGGCCTCCACGTCGTCGGGGTTCTTCTTCACGCGGTCCAGGTACTCCTTGACCCGCGACATGGCCCCGCTCACGGCGCCGCCCATGGCGGGCGCGCCCGGACCGCCCTGCCCTTCGCCCGCGTCAGTGAAGCTGCGCGAGGGCTGGGACTTCACGACCAGGTTGGGGTTGTTCATGCGGTACAGGAAGCTGGTCGCGAACATGGCCGCCAGGGCCAGGAACACGGCCAGGATGACGGCCTTGCGGCCGATAAGGACGCGGTTATCCGTCATGGTCGTCCCCCAGCAGTTCCAGTTGGCGGATGCGCTTTTCCAGGTCGGCGGAGCGCGACGCCAGGAAGGCGAGATACCCGGCCACGCCGAGCCAGACGACCACGTTGGCGATGAAGATATAGGTGGTTGCGGACATGCTGTATCCTTGCGTTTTACTAAGTTGCTATTCCTCGTCCCAGACGAGCATGGCCTCGAGCCGGGCCTTCTGGCCGAGCTGGCGGATGCGGGTCAGGAGCATGGCTCCCCAGAGCAGCCCGAAGGCGAAGAGCCCGGCGAAAACCGTGTGCCACATGCGCGCCTCCATGCCCGAGCCCTGGCGGGCCAGGCCGTCGGGATGGGCGCTGCCCCAGAGCTTGGCCGCGAAGAAGACCAGCGGCACATCCAGGAAGGCGACGATGCCGAGCACCGCGCAGACCAGGGCCTTGCGGTCGCGGCCCATGGGGGTGTTCCGCAGGACCAGGTACCCGGCGTAGACGTACCACATGATCAATGCGGTGGTCAGCTTCGGATCCCACAGCCACCAGTGGCCCCACTCGGCCCGGGCCCAGGTGGACCCGGAGATCAGGGTCATGGTCGCGAAGAGCACGCCCAGCTCCCCCGCCCCGGCCGCCACCCGGTCGTACCGGTCGTTGCGCGTGAACAGGTAGAGGATGGAGGCCGCGAAGACCACGAAAAAGGAGACCAGGGCCCACCAGGAGCACGGCAGGTGCATGTAGAAGATTTTCTGCACGGGCCCGGACTGGGCGATGGGCGCGTAGAACCAGATCATGACCTGGTGCGCCGCCAGCGCGATGCCCGCCAGGATGGCCAGGATGGAAACTTTCATAACTACTCTTCCCCACTATAGACGAACGGGAACAGGAACAACCCGGCCCCGCCGAACAGACAGTCAAAGGCGAAAATCAGGCCGAGCCACTGGCCGTAGCCCATGGTGTGCTCGGGCGAGAAACACAGGCCGAACAGAGTGATGCAGGACAGAAGCACGGGCAGCAGCAGCGGGAACACGATGACCGACAGCAGCGATTCACGGGCCGCCTGGCCCTGGGAGAGCGCCCCGAGCAACGCGCCGATGATGACCAGCCCGAGATCCGCGCCCAGCAGCGTGACCCAGAGCAGCCACCACGGGCCGCTGACCGACTGCCCCAGGAAGGCCGCCGTGGCCGGCAGGAACACCAGCTGCGAGACGAACAGCAGACCGAATCCGGCCAGCCCCTTGCCCAGCCAGACCGCGTGCACCGGCGCGGGCGAGGACAGGATGCCGATGCGCGCCCCGTTCATTTCCTCTATGGAAAACAGATCGTTGAAGACCAGGACCAGGCCGAAGGCCGAGGCCAGCCAGAATATGGCCCCTGCGGCCTGGGGCGAGATGGCCCCGCCCAGCGGCTTGGACAGCGAGAACAGGAAAATCAGCAGCAGGCCGAGCAGGACCGCCTGGACCAGCCCCTGCCCGCCGGACAGGGAGAGCTTGAGGTCCTTTTTCGCGATGGCCAGGGTGCGCTTCAGCATGCGCCCTCCGGGGTGAAGCCCGAGGCCGGGCCGAAATATTCCACCCTGCGCCCGCCCAGGGCCAGGACCGTGTCGGCCAGGACGGCGTCCTCGGTCACGTGGTGGCTGATCCAGACGATGGCCGCGCCCCGGTCGCGCAGACCGGTGATCTCCCCGCGCAGCCGTTTCAGCGAGGCGGGGTCGAGCCCGGTGCCGGGTTCGTCGAGGAAGATGAGCTTGGGCCGGGCCTGGTAGATGCGCGCCAGGTTCAGGCGCTGGGCCATGCCGCGCGAGAACGACCCGGCCTTTTCCTCGGCGGCCCGCTCCAGCCCCACCCGCTTGAGCAGGGCCATGAGCTCGTCCTTTGTCGGCGACAGGCCGTACATGGACGCCCAGAAGCGCAGGTTCTCCAAAGCGGTCAGCCCGGGATAGATGAAGGTGGCGTGGCCGAGATAGGCGGTCTCCTCGGGCTCGAGATCGAGCAGGACCTCGCCCGCCGAAGGCTTGCTCAGCCCCGCCATGATGCGCATGAGCGTGGACTTGCCCGCGCCGTTGGGACCGGCCACCAGCACGATTTCGCCGGGGCGGACCTCGCAGGATATCTCCTTGAAGACGAGCTTGTTGCCGAAGAACTTGGCCGCCCGCTTCACGGTCAGCAGGGGTTTGCCCGCGTCCGCCATCTACCTGACCTCGCCGGGCCGGGGCGCGCGCCTGAGCAGGAGGAAGGCGAGCAGGCACATGATCGTGCCGCCGATCCAGATCCAGTTGACCAGCGGGTTGACGCTGATCTTGAAGCTCGCCTTGTTGTCCTCGGTCAGGCCGAGCAGCGTGGCGTAGAGCTCGTCGCCGAAGCTCGGGATGGTGCCCACCTCGGCGAACTGCTGGTTGGGGAAGTTCTTGTAGATGCGCTTGTCGGGCTTGAGCACGCCCACGTCCCGGCCGTCCTTGGCGACCGCCAGGGTGGCCGTGGCCCGGATCTCGATGTCGCCCACGTTGCGGTCCTCGTGCAGCCCGGCGTAGGTCACGGTGAACTCGCCGATGGCCACGGATTCGCCCTGGGCCAGGACCACCTCGCGCTCGGTCTTGTACGGCCCGGAAAAGGCCACGCCGAGCGCCAGGAGCACCAGGCCGAGGTGCACGCCGTAGGCCCCCCAGGACTGGCGCATGGCGCGCAGGGCCGGGTACAGGGCGAAGAGCAGGCCGATGCCGACCAGGGCGGCCACCGAGGCGGCGGCGGTCAGGGCGGCCAGCACGTTGGTCATGCCCGACAGGTAGAACCCGGCGAAGGCGGCCACCAGCACGACGCCGACCGCGAGGAATCCCTTCATGTTGCGGACGCCGCCCTTCCAGCCCAGCCAGGGGCAGAAGCAGAAGAGGAGCACCAGCAGGGCCATGAACGGCAGGCAGACCCGGTTGTAGAAATGGGCGTCCAGCCCCATGGGGGAGACGGTCCACAACCGGCTGATGACCGGCCACATGGTCCCCAGGGTGACCACCAGGCCGAGCGCCAGCAGGAACCAGGCCGTGATGACCAGCAGCCCCTGGCGGCTGAGGAAATCGGACAGGGAGCGGTGGGTCAGCCGCTCGGACAGGAAGGTGACCATCAGGGTGATGACCAGGGTCACGACCATGGACCAGAACAGGGGCTTGGCCACGCCGGATTCGCCGAAGGTGTGCAGGGAGTCGATCACGCCGGAGCGGGTCAGGTAGGTCGAGAAGACGCACAGGATGAAGGTCAGGGACATCAGAAAGACGTTGGTCCGCTGCAGGGCGTTGCGCCTCGATTCGATGATCGACGTGTGCAGCACGGCGGTGCCCGCGAACCAGGGGATCAGGGAGGCGTTCTCCACCGGGTCCCAGGCCCAGTAGCCGCCCCAGCCGAGCTCCATGTAGGACCACCAGCCGCCCAGGACGATGCCCGCGGTCAGGAATATCCAGGACAGGATGTTCCAGTTGCGGACCGCCTTGATCCACGATTTCCTCTCCCCGGCGATGCTCGCGGCCAGGGCCGCGCAGGCCGGGATGGTGTACAGGGCGAAGCCCGCGAACAGAAGGGGCGGATGGAAGATCATGCCGGGGTTGCGCAGCAGCGGGTTCAGGCCGCGCCCGTCGGCCGGGGCCGGGTCGATCATGATGAACGGATTGGACCAGCCCGTGAGCAGGAGCAGGAAGAAGCCCTGCACGGTCAGGAAGAACATCCAGAAGAAGAGCTTGGTCTCCGAGGCCAGGGACTTGTAGCCGGGCGTGGCCACGAAGATCAGGCCGGACAGGGCGATGATCAGTTCCCAGCACAGCAGCGAGCCTTCGCGGCCGCCCCACAGGGCGGTCAGGGTGTAGACGAAGGACAGGGCGTGGTCCACGTTGTTGTAGACGTAGCGGAAGGAGTAGTCCCTGGAGGCCAGGGCGAACAGCAGGACGAGCGTGGAGAAGATGACGCCGCATGCGGCGATGATCTGGCCCCGCTCCACCACGATAAGGGCCTCATCCTTCCTGGACCAGGCGGCGAAACCGGCGAAACCGGCGAGAAAGAGGAAGGCGAGCAGGGAAAAGAGTAAACCGACGTATCCGGTCAGATGCATAGAGGCTCCTTACAACAAATTCGACGAGCGGGTGAAGGGAGCGGCGCCCCCCCGTCCCGCGATCGTGTCCGGCGGGTTCAACGGCGATAGAAGGGAAAGAACCGGGGCGCAATCATGTGAAAAAGATTTCACTAACCGGCCTGCCCCTGCTGAATGTCCATCTGCTTGCTCTTCTCTTCGTACTTGGAGGGGCACTTGGTCACCAGGGTCCTGGCCAGGAAGACCTGCCCGTCCGGGGAGAACCTGCCCTCCACGATGACCTCGACGTCCGCCTTGAAGGTGTCGGGCAGCGCGCCCTTATACTCCACCCGCAGGGCCTTGTCGTGCTGCACCTTGTCCATCAGGTCGAAGTCGGCCCCGAGCTTGCCGTCGGCGATGGCCAGCCCCTTGGGCGAGACCTTGCCGAACAGCCGGGCGTTGCCGATCTCCGCACGGTCCTGGGCCAGGGCCTCGGTCACGTTCAGGAAGTAGACCGAATCCTGGGTCAGGCCGGAAAAGATAAGGTAGGAAAGGCCGCCCAGGAAGAGGACCAGGGCGACGGCGTACACGATTTTATTGGACTTCTTGGCCATTTGATTCCTTGCGTCGAGCGCTATTCGTTCTTGTCCCCGCCGGTGGAGCCGTTGCGGGCGCGGGTCAGCTCATCCCGCTGCGTGCGGGCGAGTTCCCGCATATCCACCACCTGGTCCGTCTCGTCAACTATTTCGCTGCCCAAAATCTCCTCGAGCACGTCCTCCAGGGTGACCACCCCGGCCACCCCGCCGTACTCGTCCAGGACCACGGCCAGGTGCATGCGGCTGCCCAGAAACTGCACCAGGAGCTTATCCAGGGTGACGGACTCCAGGACGAAGCGCACCGGGCGCATGATGTCCGACAGCTTGAGCTCGTCCCGGTCGTCGGCCAGGGCCTCGAGCACCAGCCGCCGGTAGACCACGCCCACGATGTCCTCGGTATCCTCCTCGTACACCGGGATGCGGCTGTGCGGCCAGTTGGGGTGCTCCTCCCTGGCCTGGGCCACGGTCATGTCCGCAGGCAGCGAAAAGACCACAGTCCTCGGGGTCATGATCCGCTCCACGGTCTTGCAGTCCAGGGAGAGGATGTTCCGGATGGAGGTCTCCTCGTACTGCTTGATCACCCCGGAACGGCGCGTCAGGCTGACGATGGCCCGGATGTCGTCCTCGGTGTGGTCCGGCTTGGACTCCCGGTGGCTGACGGCCTTGGACAGCACGCCCATGACGGCGATGATCGGCTTGAACACCCAGACCATGCCCTTGAGGGGCCGGGCCAGGGGCGGCGCGATCACGTCCGAGTAGAGCACGCCCAGGGTCTTGGGCATAATCTCCGTGAAAATGAGAATAATTACCGTAAAGCCCACTGTAAAGAGCCAAAGCGTGTCCTCGCCGTAGAGCTTGGCCCAGGCCCAGCCGGCCACGGCCGCCCCGGCGGTGTGGGCGCAGGTGTTCAGGGTCAGGATGGCGGTGATGGGCTCGTCGATCTTCGATCGGAGCTTGTGAAGCAGAATCGCGGACTTGCGGCCGCTGTCCTTGAGCTTCTGGATGTCGGCCCAGGTCATGGAATAGAGGGCCGCTTCGGCCACGGAGCAGAATGCGGACACAAAGATGGCCACGCCGACGGCGAGTATGAGTTCAACCATGGGTTCTTTTCACTTCCTGGAAACGAGAGGAACGAACACAGTGCATTACCGATGGATGTAGCAGATGCCACGAACCTGCGCAACACGCAACAGGCTTGACTTCCAGGGCGATTGAGGCGAACAGGACGGGCATGAATCCGAGCGCAGCCGAACACCCCGCCGTGGTCTTCCGCCTGGGGCACATGGGCGACGTGGCCCTGGCCACCGGCGTCCTGTCCCACTGGTTCGAGCGGACCGGCCGGACCTTCGTCGTCGTGACCAGGGAGGCCAACCTGCCCCTGCTCGCCAACCACCCCGCCGTGGCCGGGACCATAGGCCTGACCGGGGCGGACCTGACCGACGCGGGCTGGTGGCGCAGGACCGGCGAACTGGCCCGGCAATACGCGGGGAGCACGCTCATTGACCTGCACGGCACCCTGCGCTCGCGCATCCTGGCCCTGCGCTGGAAGGGCGAGGTCCGCCGCTACCCCAAGTTCGGCCTGGCCCGCCGCCTGTTCGAGCGCACCCGCTCGGACCGCTTCCGCGTGAAACTGGAGGCCCTGAACGTCCCCCAGCGCTACGCCCTGGCCCTGGACCGGCACGCGCCCGAACGCGAGGCCGTGCTGCCGCGCCTCTTCCTGACCGAAGACGAAACGCATGCGGCCGAACGGCGGTTGTCGCCCATCTCCTGCGACAGGCCGCGCGTGGCCCTGCACCCCTACGCCACCCACCCGGCCAAGCAGTGGCCCGCCGAGAACTGGATCCGGCTGGCCGCCCTGCTGGACGCCGAGGGCGTGAACTGGTTCGTGGTGGGAAGAAACGAGACGCCGCTGACGAGCGGCCACGAGCGCGACCTGACCAACGCCACCGACCTGCGCGCCACCTGCGGTCTGCTCGCGCGGGCCGATCTGCTGGTCACCGGCGACTCCGGGCCCATGCACCTGGCCTGCGGCGTGGGCACCCCGGTGGTCGCCCTGTTTGGGCCCACGGCCCGCGCCTGGGGATTCTATCCGGCGGGCGAGAAGGACGTGGTCCTGGAACGAGACCTGCCCTGCCGCCCCTGCTCCCTGCACGGGGCCAGGAAATGCGCGCGCGGCTTCGAATGCATGACCGAGACCACGCCCGAAACGGTCCTGGGCGCGGTCCTCGACACCATCCGGACCTTCCCGGCCTGACCGCTCCGGTCAGGAATCACGCCCCCTTCCGCTCGCCCCAGTAGCGCTCTATCTCTTCTGCGCGTTCCTCAAGCAGGTCGCGGACCCCGTCCGGGACCAGCAGGCTGAGGTTGCGCCGGTCCAGCCAGCGGCGGCGGATGTGCCCGCCCTTGATGTCCAGGCGCGGGCTGTCCAGCAACCGGATGGTATTGCCGCCGGGCAGCCGCCACATGCCGCCGCCCTCGGAGGCCGCCTCGGGCCAGTGCTCGGCCACGAACCCGGCCACGTCGTCGGCCGCCTCCCAGCGGTTGACCACCACCAGCGAGGCCAGGGCCGGGATCTCCAGGCCGCGATGCCAGTTGTGCAGCTCCAGGAAGGTGGACGCGCCGAGGATGAAATACAGTTCCTTTTCCGGCTCTTTCGTCCGGTAGCAGGTCAAGGTGTCGCAGGTGAACGACGGGCCGGGCCGCTCCGCCTCCAGCGGGTTGGACCCCAGGCCGGGGATGTCCGCGATGGCCCGGTCGACCAGCTCCATGCGCAGGTCGAAGGGCAGGACGTCCTCCCCCCGCTTGTGCGGGGGCTCGCTCGCCGGAACCAGCTCCACCCGGTCCAGGCCGAGCTGTTCGAGGACCTCCACGGCCATGCGCACGTGGCCGGTGTGCACCGGATTGAAACTGCCGCCCAAAATACCTATCTTCATTGCCGATCTCCTTACACTCCTCAGATACGGGCAGGCCTTGGAAAAATCAAGGAGCGGCAGGTGGAGGAATCACATGGAGCGAAGCCGGGCCAGCGGCCTTCCCTGCTTACCCGCGCCCATGACGACCTCCGGCATGACGCGCAACAGGGCGTCCGCCCTGGCCGTCGAAACCCCGGCCACCGTGGCCAGCCGGTCCAGGCTACGCCAACGATACTTGCCCTCGCGCAGGGCGGCCAGCATCTTTCGGCACGCGACGTCGTCATCCACCTCCGGAGAACCGGCGTCGACTTGCGCAAGGTCCGGCTCTTCAAGATGGATTTCCCCGTCCGCATCGTCCTTGGCCCGCATGAACCCAGCCGCCCCGGAGCTCTCACCCATAAAGCCGCCGGGACTTTCCAGAGGCGTCACGCGCAGAGGGGAGGCCAGCCTGACGGCGCGCACCAGCGGCATGCCCGACCCCGATTCCAGCCGGGCGACGCGCTCCTCCAGTGTCCGGATGTCGTCGTCCATAGGGGCGAAATTCTCGTCTAGCTGTTCGGGCAGCTTGTCGATGGAGAAGGTTGCGCCCCCCCAGGTGACGGTCAGCCCCCCGCGGACGATCACCTTCCGCATTTCCTCCCGGAAGGTCCGGACAAACAGCAAGAGCCCCACGAACAGCAGCACCGGCCAATCCAGCAGCTTCAAGATGATATTCATGCCAATCACCTCCAAATCGATTCCATGGTATAGGCATACTGCAAACAGGAAAACCCGGCCAACAAAAAAGGGCCGCCCTTGCGGACGGCCCGTTCAATTCCATATGAATAATGTCGGCAGGCTATTCCCGGATCTGCCCTTCGCCCAAAAGAACGAACTTGGCGCTGGTCAGCTCCTTGATGCCCATGGGGCCGTAGGCGTGGAGCTTGGAGGTGGAGATGCCGATCTCCGCGCCCAGGCCGAGCTGCGCGCCGTCGTTGAAGCGCGTGGTCGAGTTGGCCACCACCAGGGAGGCGTCCACCTCGCGGATGAAGCGCATGCAGTTGGCGTAGTCCTCGGACAGGATGGCCTCGGTGTGGTTGGAGCCGTACTCCGCGATGTAGTCCATGGCCTCGTCCAGGTCCGCGACCACCTTGACCGCCAGGATCAGGTCCAGGAACTCGTAGCCCCAGTCCGCTTCCGCGGCGGGTTCGGCGTACGCGCCGAGCAGGGGCAGGGACTCGGGGCAGGCCTTGAACTTCACGCCCTTGGGGCCGATGGCCTCGGCCACCCTGGGCAGCAGCGCCTTGGCCACGTCCCGGTGGACCAGCAGGCACTCCGCGGCGTTGCAGCCGCTGGGGTACTGCATCTTGGCGTTCTCGATGATCGGCACGGCCTTGTCGATGTCGCAGGAGGCATCGGCGAAAATCTGGCACACGCCCTTGTAGTGCTTGAGCACCGGCATGGTCGCCTGGCTGGTCACGGCGCGGATGAGCCCCTCGCCGCCGCGCGGGATGACCACGTCGATGTACTGTTCGAGCTTGAGCAGCTCGGCCACGGCCTCGCGGTCCGTGGTCGGCGGCACCTGGACCGCGTCGCTGGGCAGCCCGGCCTTTTCCAGGGCCCTGTGCATCAGGTCGGCCAGGCACCTGTTGGAGTGGAAGGCCTCGGAGCCGCCGCGCAGGATGACCGCGTTGCCCGCCTTGAGGCAGAGGATGCCCGCGTCCACCGTGGCGTTGGGCCGGGACTCGTAGATCATGGCCACCACGCCGAGCGGCACGCGCATGCGGCCCACGAGCATGCCGTTGGGGCGCTTGACCATGGACTCGATCTCGCCCACCGGGTCGGCCATGGCGGCCACCTCGCGGCACCCCTGGGTCATGGACTTGAGGACCTTGTCGCTGATGGTCAGCCGCTGCACCCGGGCCTTGTCCAGGCCGCTTTGCGCCGCCGCGTCCAGGTCGAGCCTGTTGGCCTCCCGGATGGCCGGGGCCTCGGACTCCAGCAGGTCGGCCAGGATCAGCAGGGCGTCCTGCCTGGCCTTGCCCGAGGCCGCCGAAAGCCTGCGCGACGCCGCCTTGGCGCGCCTGCCCATCTCCACCATCTGTTCGCGTAACTCCATGAACATTCTCCTTGAAATTGCCGCCGTGAAAACCGAATGAAATTCTGCCCCGGCGAGCCATTTTGCTAACCTCCTCCGGGGGATAAAGTCAATTCCCGTCTTGGGGACCCGAATACACTTTGGACCGGGGACCGCCGGGCAATTTACATTTTTTGTCATTTCCCAAGGCAACAGCTTGATTACAGGCCCTGTTTTTGGCTGTTTTCCGTCTTCCTTCCAAAATAGCCTTTGACCTTTTTTACAATTTTGCTTATCAAGCCCTCTGCGTTGCCGGGCCTCGCTTCCCGGCCCGTTCACCACACAAATCACCCTCATGGAGGCATGAAAATCCCATGGCTGCAACCAATCCCGTTCAACCCGACGTGCTGACCGACATCGAGGCCCGCACGCCCGAATCCCTGCACCCGATCCTCGAAGCCGCGTTCACCTACCGCAAGCAGCTGATCACCGCGGTCTGCGTCATCCTGGCCATCACCGTGGCCTACGCGGGCTACAAGGCCTACAGCGCCCGGGCCGAATCGAGCGCCCAGGCCCGCCTCGGCGAGATCATGGTCTCCTCCACCGGAGCCGACTGCCTGGCCAAGCTCGACGCCATGCTCGGCGACGTCACGGATTCCGTCCGGCCCGCAGTGACCCTGGAGGCCGCCCAGACCGCCATGGGCCTGGGCGACTACGCCAAGGCCGGGGGATACTGGGAGAGCCTGGTCGGCATGACCCAGGGCGAGATGCAGTTCGTCGCCCGCATGGGCCGCGCCAAGGCCATGGCCCTGGCCGGAAACGGCGCCGAAGCCCTCAAGGAGATGAAGGAACTGGCCGGCACGGCCTCCGCCGCCTACACCGTCCCGGTCTACCGCCAGCTCGCCCTGGCCGCCGAGACTGCGGGCGACAAGGCCGAAGCCCTGGCCGCCTACAAGAAGCTGGACGGCGAGGACATCGGCGACAAGCCGTACGTCGAATACAAGATCTCCCAGTTGGAAAGCAACTAAACGAATCATCAATATACAGAGGCCGGACGCGGAAGCGACCGGCCGCAGGAGAGGCAAAATGGCAAATCCGCTCTTGGGTGACACCCCCGGCGACACCCATCTGCTCCTCGGCAACGAAGCCATCGTGCGCGGCGCCGTGGAAGCGGGCATCCAGGTGGTGACCTGTTACCCCGGCACCCCCTCCAGCGAAGTGCCGGACACGTTCTACCGCATTTCGCCCGACGGCAAATACTACTTCGAATACTCGGTCAACGAGAAGGTCGCCCTGGAAGTGGCCGGCGGCGCGACCCTGGCCGGCGCCATGACCATGTGCACCATGAAGCACGTGGGCGTGAACGTGGCGGCCGACCCGCTCATGACCCTGTGCTACGTGGGCGCTCCCGGCGGGCTGATGCTCCTGTCCGCCGACGACCCCGGCTGCCACTCCAGCCAGAACGAGCAGGACAACCGCATCTACGCCCGCCTGGGCGGCATGCCGGTGCTGGAGCCCTCCTCGGCCCAGGAGGCCAAGGACATGGCCCGCGACGGCCTGCTTCTCTCCAAGAAGCACGGCGCGCCCCTGCTTCTGCGGACCACCACCCGCGTGAACCACCTGCGCGGCCCGGTCGAGTTCGGCCCGGCCCCGGACCCCGGCAAGCCCGAGGGCTTCAAGCGCAACCCGCCGCACTTCGTGCCCATCCCGGCATTTTCCCGGCCCATGCACGTCCGCCTGATGGAACGCATGGAGGCCCTGCGCGAGGAGGCCGAGAACTCCCCGTACAACACGGTCGCCGGCAGCGGCAAATTCGGCATCGTCTGCTCCGGCATCTCCCGGGCCTACGTGGCCGACGCCCTGGACAACGCGGGCCTGGCCGACCGGGTCAAAGTCCTGGAGCTGGGCTTCTCCAACCCCCTGCCCGAGAACTTGTGCCTTAATTTCCTCAAATCCGTGGACACGGTCCTGGTGGTCGAGGAGCTGGAGCCGGTCGTGGAGAACGACCTGCGCGTCCTGGCCCAGAAGAACGGGCTGTCCATCGAAATCAAGGGCAAGGACGTCCTGCCCCGCAACGGCGAGTTCGACGTGACCATGGTCGAGAACGCCATCCGCGAGGGTCTGGGCGAATCCCCGGTGCCCACCTGCGAATGTTCCCTGCCCGAGCTGCCCGGACGTCCGCCGAACCTGTGCGCGGGCTGCCCGCATCGCGGCACCTACTACGCCGCGCGCAAGGTCTTCGGCGACGACGCGGTCTACTCCTCGGACATCGGCTGCTACACCCTCGGCCTGCTGCCCCCGCTGCAGACCGCCGACTTCCTGCTGTGCATGGGCTCCTCCATCTCGGCGGGCGGCGGCGTGGCCAAGGCGTCCGGCCAGAAAGTGGTCGCCTTCATCGGCGACTCCACCTTCTTCCACTCCGGCCTGACCGGCGTGGCCAACGCGGTCTTCAACTCCCATGACGTGCTCATCGTCATCCTGGACAACCGGACCACGGCCATGACCGGCCACCAGCCCAACCCGGGCGTGGACAAGACGGTCATCGGCGACAACGACCACCCGCTCGACATCGAGTCCGCCGTGCGCGGCCTGGGCGTCACCGAGGTGCGCACGGTCAACCCGTTCAACCAGAAGAAGACCATGGCCGCCCTGGAAGAACTCGGCGAGATGGGCGGCGTGCGCGTGCTCATCGCCAAGGAGCCCTGCCCGCTATACACCCGCAGGGTCTACAAGAAGGTCGCCCCGCAGGTGGCCTACGTCGCCGAGTCCTGCACCGGCCGGTTCGACTGCCTGGACAAGCTGGCCTGCCCGGCCATGTTCAAGGAAGGCGGCAAGGCCGCGGTCAACCCGATCCTGTGCAACGGCTGCATGCTCTGCCTGCAGGTCTGCGGGCACATCAAAGCCAAGAAGAGAGGCAGCTAACCATGCCCGATACCAAGAAAATCCGTATATTCATGACCGGCGTGGGCGGCCAGGGCACCCTGACCGCCACCACCCTGCTGGCCAAGACCGCCCTCAGCCAGGGGCTGACCGTGACCTCCGGCGAGATCCACGGCATGGCCCAGCGCGGCGGCGTGGTCGAATCCACGGTGCTCATCGGCTGCAAGTCGCCCAAGATCGGCATCGGCGAGGCCGACATCCTCCTCGGGTTCGAGCCCATGGAGACCATGCGCGCCCTGCCCTACCTGCGCCAGGGCGGCCTGGTGGTCTCGTCCACCGAGTACATGCCGCCCCTGTCCGTGGCCATGGGCAAACAGGAATGCCCGACCATCGACGACATCAAGAAGGCCGTGTCCGCCTGCACCAGCAAGGTGTACTTCATGGCCAACCAGTCCATCGGCCTCGAAGCCGGGGCCGTGCAGTCCGGCAACATCGCCATGCTCGGCGCGCTGTGCGCGGCCGGGGAACTGCCCTTCGGCCCCGAGGCCCTGGAAGCCGCCATCAAGGCGAACCTCCCGGCCAAACTGCAGGCCGTGAACCTCAAAGCCCTGGAGCTCGGCGTCAAGGCCTTGAACTCCTAGAGAAAGTAGAATGGCAACCAACACACAGGACCACTCCGATGATCTCAGCTACCTGCTTACGCTGAAGACCATTCAGGATACCTTAAGGAAGGAAACGACCCTTGAGGAATCGCTCAACGCACTCCTGAAAACCCTGGCCCTGGACATGGAATACGTCCGGGCGTTCATGGTCATCATGGACCCCAAGACCGAGAACCTGAAGCTCTCGCTGACGTACAGCCCGGCGCAGTCCGACGACGTGACCTATTCGCCGGGCCGGGGCATCATCGGCCGGGTCTTCGACTCGGGCCAGTCCATCAGCGTGCCGCGCATGTCCGACGACCCCGAGTTCCTGAACAAGGCGTTCGGCCGCAGCGAAGAGGAGCTCCGCAAGCTCGGCTTCATCTGCGTCCCGGTCATCAACCTGCGCTCGGACGAAGCCGAGGTCATCGGCGCGCTGTCCGTGGACGTCCCGCTCATCCCGGCCGAGGACATGGCCGCCCACCGCGACTTCCTCGAGGTGGTGGCGGGCATCATCGCCGGGCACGTGGCCCAGCTCCAGGAGGAGATGGCCACCCAGAACCACCTGCTCTCCCAGGGCCTCATGGCCGCCGGGGCCGACACGGCCCCGCCCAAGGACTTCGTGGCGGCCTCCAAGGCCATGCGCCTGGTCCTGCGCCAGTCCACCCAGGTGGCCCCGAGCCGGGCCACGGCGCTGCTGCGCGGCGAGTCCGGCACCGGCAAGGAGCTGTTGGCCGAGGCCATCCACCAGTCCAGCCCGCGCGCGGACAAGCCGCTGATCAAGCTCAACTGCGCGGCCCTGCCGTCCGAACTCATCGAGTCCGAACTGTTCGGCCACCAGAAGGGCGCGTTCACCGGGGCCTTCCAGACCAAGCGCGGCCTGTTCGAGGTCGCGGACCAGGGCACCCTGTTCCTGGACGAGATCGGCGAGCTGTCCCTGGACGCCCAGGCCAAGGTCCTGCGCGCCATCCAGGAGAAGGAGATCCAGCGGGTCGGCAGCGAGCAGACCATCACGGTCGACGTGCGCCTCATCTGCGCCACCCACCAGCCGCTGGAAGAGCTGCTGGAAAAGGGGCTGTTCCGCGAGGACCTGTACTACCGCATCAACGTCTTCCCGATCTTTATCCCGCCCTTGAAAGAACGCCGCGAGGACATCCTGCCTCTGGCCGAACACTTCCTGGCCGAATTCACCGACGAATACGGCAAGGAGGTCAAGCGCATCTCCACGCCCGCCATCGAGCTGCTGGTCATGTACCACTGGCCAGGAAACGTGCGCGAGCTGAAGAACTGCATGGAGCGCGCGGTCCTGCTCTGCGAGGAGCAGGTCATCCGCACCTACCACCTGCCGCCGACCCTCCAGTCGGCCGAGAGTTCGGCCACGGGCACCAACCTGTCCTTCGGCGAGGCCGTGGCCAAGTTCGAGCAGGAGCTGCTCATCGACTCGCTCAAGAAGACCGGCGGCAACATGCTGCAATCCGCCCGCGACCTGCGCGTGTCCTACCGGATCGTCAACTACAAGGTGAAGAAGTACAACATCGACGTGAAGAAGTACTCGCAGACCAAGAAGAAGACCAAGAAGAAACTCGAAGTCTAGCTTCGGCGCGACAACGCGATAAAAAAGGCGGCCCGGATCATCCGGGCCGCCTTTTTCATTTGTCTTTCGACGGTTCCATTAAAAAGAACGGGAGAACAGCTCTTCAAGCGCCTTCTTGCCGTTGTCCTCCAGGAAGCGGGTGCCGGTGCCGGTGAAGTGTCCGGCGGTGATCACCGGGGCCGCCACACTCTTCCATGCGCCGTGTTCCCACGAGGACCAGGCGTCCTTGGCCTGGTCGAAGACGAACAGCTCCTTGTTGCAGATCTTGGCGAACTCCGCGCCCCAGCCGGTGCCGCCCTTGACGGTGCCGTCCTCCAGGATGGTGCCGACCACGAATATCTGCTGGCTGGCGTCCACCTGCCACATGATGGTCTGCAGGACCTTGCGCATCTTCTCCGCGTTGGTGAACTTGCGGTTCAGGAGCTTGGAAACGTAGGTCAGGCTGACGTCCTTCTGGGTCAGCTCCTCGTCGGTCAGGACGCGCACGCCGCGGGTGCGCTCGATGCGGTGGCCCTCGAAGGTGTAGTTCACTTCGGACAGGCCGTGGTATTCGGCGAGCTTGCCGAACTGATTCTCGGCACCCTGGGCGCCGCCGCTGAAAAGAGTATAATTCTGGTTGGGCATGGTCTCTCCTTGATGTGATTGAATGCGAAATTCGGTCGCGGCCCTGGACCTGATACGGGTACTATGCACATCCCGCCGCCGCGAAGCAATGCCACTTGCCCCAAAACAAGTCAAAAATCCACCCTTTTCCGGTAAAAAATAACGATTCACCAATTTACGGACCGCCCGCCCCATGGCCCGGCCGCATTGACTTACGGGGGATCGTGCCTATTTAGATGTAATAATAACTATCATTGTCACCCTTGGAGGTGATCACATGATTCGTAAACTTGCCTCTTTTACCCTGACCGGCGCCCTGCTTTTGGCGCTGGGGTTCGGATTGAGCATATATTCGTCTTCGGAGGAACAAGCCATGGCTGACAGCGGCAATGCGAACTATGAGATAGCCACCCTGGCGGGCGGCTGCTTCTGGTGCGTGGAATCGGATATGGAAAAACTGCCCGGCGTGATCAAGGTGGTCTCCGGCTACGCGGGGGGCAGCGAGCCCAACCCGACCTACGAGCAGGTCTCCAGCGGGTCCACCGGCTACCGCGAGTCGGTGCAGGTGACGTTTGACCCCGCGCGGATCAGCTACGCCGAGGTTCTGGACCACTACTGGCGGCACTTCGACCCCACCGATTCCGGCGGCTCCTTCGGCGACCGGGGGTTCCAATACACCTCGGCCATCTTCTACCACAACGCCCAGCAGCGCGAGGTCGCCGAGGCGTCGAAGAAGGCCCTGGACGAATCCGGCCGCTTCGACAACCCCGTGGTCACGCCGCTCATCGAGTACACCACCTTCTATCCGGCCGAGGCCTATCACCAGGACTACTACAAGCACAATCCCGTGCGCTACAAGACCTACCGCTACTTCTCGGGCCGCGACCGGTTCGTGGAGGACCACTGGGGCGATGCGGCCGACGACGTGATCGAGGCCGTGCGCGACAACGCCCTGGTCACCGGAGCCGACAAGGCCTTCGTCAAGCCGGACGACGCCACCCTGAAGAAGACCCTCACCCCCCTGCAGTACAAGGTCACCCAGGAGGAAGGCACGGAACCGCCCTTCGACAACACCTACTGGGACAACCACGCCGAGGGCATCTACGTGGACATCGTCAGCGGCGAACCGCTCTTTTCGAGCACGGACAAGTACGAATCCGGCACGGGCTGGCCGAGCTTCACCAAGCCCCTGGTGCCGGGGAACATCGTGGAAAAGGAGGACCGCTCCCTCTTCTCGGTGCGCACCGAGGT
Source organism: Pseudodesulfovibrio karagichevae (assembly GCF_041414475.1). Lineage (NCBI taxonomy): Bacteria > Pseudomonadati > Thermodesulfobacteriota > Desulfovibrionia > Desulfovibrionales > Desulfovibrionaceae > Pseudodesulfovibrio > Pseudodesulfovibrio karagichevae. The sequence continues at coordinate 19,033 of NZ_JBGLYH010000005.1, read as the reverse complement.
CCGCAGCAAGGCCGGTGACAACCACCTGGGCCACGTCTTCGACGACGGCCCGCAACCCACCGGCCTGCGCTACTGCATGAACTCGGCCGCCCTGCGATTCGTCCCCAAGGACAAGATGCAGGCAGAGGGCTACGGGGAATTCCTGTATCTGTTTGACTAACTGCAGCGTACCGCGCAGCAACCACACCGGGAGCCGTTCTGTTCGGGACGGCTCCCTTTTTTGCTTTTGAGGATGAGATGAGAACCAGGACTTGAAAGCCGCTGCGCGGCGATGGACGGATGATTTCGCCTCCGGCGGGCAAGGGTTCGCACCCTTGCATCCCGTTTATGCGCCTGCGGCGCGGGTGGGGTTACGCTTCGCGAGGAGACGCAGGGCAGTTATTTTGAATCGGCTTTTGACGGCTCTTTCTTTTCGATATAGCGTTCAGGAAGCTCCGTGCCGAGCTCCCGGCGCGGCCATCCGCCACCTGAAACACCGGAGGGGATTATGTACGTCGTCTACCTGGCCGTTGCAGCCGTCATCTGCGCCTTCCTGAACTGGATGTTCACCGACGCGACCTTCTTCGCCACGCTCCTGGCCTGGCTCCTCGGCGTCCAGGTCGGCCTGGGCGCGCTGTGGGCCTTCCTCGGCCACTACTACAAATCAGACCAGGTCGCCGCCTACATCGGCTGGCGGCCGGGCAGCCCGTTCCAAAAGGAAATCGCCTTCGCCAACCTGGCGCTGGGCGGCTGCGGCGTCCTGGCCTTCGGCCTGCGCCACTCCTCCCTGCGCGACGGCTTCTGGCTCGCCACCATCCTCTTCGCCACCTTCTTCCTGGTCGGCGCCTTCACCGTCCACGCCGCCGACCTCCGCGTGGGCGGCAACAAAAAACCCGGCAACGCCGGGCCCGTGTTCTTCGCGGACATCATCATGCCCGTGGTGTTGTGGGTGTTGTATTGGTTAAGATAAGTTACCTCCTTCTATGACACCAGAGTCTTGCAAGCCAAGGCATACTTCTCCTAAGCGAAATACCACGATGCCATAAGCAAGAAAGACTCAGCACACAGGATGTTGAAGGACGAAGCAAGTGAGCAAGGTTCTCTTCTGGCTCTAGTGTTCAAAAGATTGCCAAAAAACCACAATTGATATACCTGTTTTGATAAATATCAAAGGAGGCTTCATATGGAGTTCGAAGAAAGAATTCAAGCTCTTGCTGCTCGAATCCGCGAGCATGGAGAAATGATAAGCAATGAAGAAATGATAAGCAATGAAGAAATGACCAAGAACGCGTTGGTTCTCCCCTTTTTGCAAACATTGGGTTACGACCCTTTCAACCCCCAGGAAGTGTTCCCGGAATATACAGCTGATGTTGGCGTGAAAAAGGGAGAAAAAGTTGACTATGCCGTACTGCTAGACGGTAAACCTATCATGCTGATAGAATGCAAAACTTGCAATTCAAACCTCAGCCAATGCAATGCATCACAACTACAAAGATATTTTCAGGTAACGCCCACTGCAAGAATTGGCGTTCTTACCGATGGAATACAGTATCAATTTTATACCGATCTCGACAGGTCGAATTTAATGGATGAACGTCCTTTCATGGTTGTTAATTTCAAAACATTGGAAGAGAGTCTTATCCCTGAACTAAAAAAAATGTCCAAGACACAGTTTGACTTGGAAAAGACCCTTTCAGCGGCGAGCGAACTGAAATACACAAGGGCCATAAAAAAGCTCATAGTGGCTGAAAGCCAAGACCCTTCAGAAGAATTCGTCCGACATTTTGCATCTCAGGTTTACTCGGGAAAACTGATGCCTTCGGTGAAAGAAAAATTCACTGACCTCGTCAAAAAGGCACTCCAGCTCTACATAAACGATGCGATTAATGAACGTCTTAAAAACGCAATGGTAGCAGAAGCGATTGAAGAGGAACCTGTTGAGATATTAAACGGTAAGCCACAAGTAATAACTACTGAGGATGAAAAAGATGCATATCTAATTATCAAAGCCATACTGCGGCAGATCGTTAGCCCGGAACGGGTAGCGATAAGAGACACACTAAGCTACTGTGGTATACTTCTTGATGACAACAACCGCAAACCGATTTGCAGACTCTACTTCAATACTTCGCAATACTATTTGGGCATTGTCACAGATAAAGATAAGAGCATCAACAAAATCCCTATCGCCAATATCGATGAAATATACGATTATGCTGAACAATTAAGAGCTATCCCCAATTTCTACGAATAACTCCCCAGCCATTCCTAAAGAAGAGGGCCGCCCTTCCGGACGGCCCTTTTTTATCCCATATCAAGAATAATCTCTACGCCTTAAACACCCTCGGCGCTCCGGCGGTGTCTTCCACCCTGAATCCGGCGGCCGCGATCTTGTCCCGCAACTCATCCGACAAGCCGAAGTCCTTGACCTCGCGGGCCTTCTGCCGGTCCGCCACCATGCCCTGGACCGCCTGGGGCAGGTCGCCGAGGGGCACGGGCATCTGGGCGGGGTCGAGGATGGCGAGGATGGTGTCGATGGCCTTGAGCTCGTCGAGACAAACCTTGGCGGCCGCGCCGGAGAGCTGGTTGTCGGCGGTCCAGTGGTTGACCTGCTTGATGAACTTGAACAGGGCGGGCCAGAAGCGGTGGAGGTTGAGGCCGTCGTCCAGCGCGGTCCTGAAGGCCGCCTTGACGTCGAAGACCGCCTGTTCCACGTCGGTGGAAACCGCGTCGCCGCGCGCGTCGAGCGCCAGGGTCAGGGCCACCGCGCCCTCCTGGATGCGCCGCCAGTTGCGGGCCCACATGGCCAGGTTGTCGTCCGAGGCGCACAGGGTCTTGCGGGTGGCCGCGGAGAGCAGCCAGAGCCGGGCAGCGCGGAAGCCGCCGAGCTTTTCGGCCACCGTGGCCAGCGTTTCGCCCTCGGCGTCCGAGGTCTGCTGGCAGACCATCCAGGCCTGGACCTCGCGCCCGGCCGTGGACCAGATGGCCCGCAGGTTCTCCAGGTGCGGGAAGCGGTGCTTGTCCGATCCGATCATCACGTCGGTGCGGCTAGACTCGTCGAGCGCCATGGCCGCGTGCTGCAAAAACCAGCTCGGGCGCACGTTGCCCCACTGGGTCTCCAGGACCTCGCCGCGCTTCAGGTCCATGAGCGAAGCGCGCTTCAAGAGCGTGAAATCGAGCGGGTTGTCCTTGACATAGGCGTCCAGGTCCACGGTGCGGCCGCCGGACACCTTGTCCATGTCGACCGTGCCGATCTCGCCGTACCGCTTGTCGCGGAACACGTCGAAGTAGACGCTGCGCAGCTTCTCGTAGGCCAGCCCCTTGCCGAGCAGCTTGCGGCAGAGGGTGAGCGCGGTCTCATTGCTGTTGGACGACAGGGGAAATGTCAGGACGTCGGACAGCCCCATGGCCCGGCCGCGCGCCAGAATCGCCTCGCGCCGGTCGGCGGCAAAGGAGGCCCGGTCCGTGTCCGCCTCGCGGGCGGCGGCCAGGGTGCGGTCGTCCATGTCGGTCAGCCCGGCCACGCCCGCGACCTTGACGCCCCGCCCGGCCAGGTGCCGGACGAACACGTCGAGCAGGGCCAGCCTGCGCCAGGAGTCCAGGCCGTCCGGGTTGTCCAGGCTCGGGCCCATGGTGTACGCGCCCAACCCCGCGCCGGTGTTGAGCATCTTGTCGGCCCCGGAGGCCATGTCGAAAATCGTCACCCCGCTGCCGGACCGCTGACGGTAGAGGTGGGTGGACAGGTAGCGCTCGCCCGAATCCGGGAAGATGACCACTATGAGGCCGCTGTCCAGCCGCTCGGCCAGCTGCAACGCCCCGCCCAGCGCCGCGCCCGAGCTCATGCCCGCGAAGATGCCCTCGTGCCGGGCCAGCCTGCGGCAGTTCTCGAAGGCGACCTCGTCCTCCACGTGCAGGATCTCGTCCAGAGCGTGCTTGTCGTAGATGCCCGGCGGGTAGGATTCGAGCATGTTCTTGAGGCCCTGGATCTTGTGGCCCGCGTAGGGCTCCACCGCCGCCACGTAGACCTGGCCCATCTCGTGCAGCCTTTTCGCGATGCCCATGGCCGTGCCCGAGGTGCCCAGCGTCATGACGCAGTGGGTCACCGCGCCGCCGGTCTGGTTCCAGATTTCGAGCCCGGTGCCCATGTAGTGCGCGCGGATGGAGGCCGGGTTGTTGTACTGGTCCATAAGCACGTACTTGTCCGGCTCCTCGCGGGCGTAGCGGTAGGCCTGCTCGATGGCCCCGTCCGTGGCCAGATGCCCCGGAGTCAGCTCCAGCTCCGCGCCGTAGGCGGCCATGATCATCTTGCGCTCCTCGCTCGCCGTCTCGGGCATGAGCAGCTTGATGCGGTAGCCCTTGATGGCCGCGACCATGGCCAGGCCCACGCCGGTGTTGCCCGAGGTGGCCTCGATGATGATCTTGTCCCTGGTCAGCTCGCCCGACTCCTCGGCGGCCTGGATCATGGCCGCCGCCACGCGGTCCTTGATGGACCCGCCGGGATTCTGGCTCTCGATCTTGGCCAAAATCCTGACGTTCGGATTGGGGTTGAGGTGTCGGATTTCCACCAGCGGCGTGTCGCCGATCAGCTCAAGCAGGTTCTTGTTCATCGTAGCGCCCTGAAATCATGCGGGTTGGGTTCAAAATGGATGCCCGCACCGTAGGGCAAAAACAGGCTTGGCGCAACTGGCATGCAAAGTGCATTTTCCTCGTCGAACCGTCATTTTTTGCGCATGCGAGGCCGTACCATGAATCCGTACCCGTTCCTGAAAGACAACATCGAATACCTGCAACGCACCGGGAACCCCATTTTCCAGTGGTTGTCCACCCGCCCGTTCAACGAGGAGATGCTCAAGACGCGGCTGTTCCGCAACGAGTTCGGCCTGCACGACTGGCGCATGGACAGCGGCAAGGGGTTGTTCGAATCCCTGCCCCCGGAGGGGCTGTACGGAAACTGGCTGCACCCGGAAAAGGCCGGGACCTCGGCCACCTTCGTGGTCGGCTGCAACCTGGGCTACGGCATCAACCACCTGCTGACCAACACCCCGGACACCCACAAGGTCATGCTCCTGGAGCCCCGCTCCGAGATGCTCCTGGCCTGCCTGGGCCAGACCGACTACCGGCCCTTCTTCGAAAACAAGAAGTTCCACCTGCTGGTCCCGGACGAACGGTTCCTGTCCGAGGTGGTCCGCAACCTGGATCTCCAGTTCATCTACGGCCAGATCCACCTGAAGAGCGACATCCCCAGCCGCCAGCTCGGGCCCGAGTACGCCCGCTGGGCCACCTGGCTGAGAAACAAACTCGAGAATTTCTCCCTGGAGCTGTCCACCCTGCGCCACCGCCAGGACGTCATGGTCGGCAACGAGATCGACAACTTCGCCAAGGCCATGCGCGACGGCAGCCTCAAAGCCATGGAGGGCCGGGGCGCGGGCGTGGGCGCGGTCATCCTCGGCGCGGGCCCGTCGCTGGAGACCATGGCCCCGCTGCTCAAGGAAAAAATGGGCCACGTGCTCTACACCTGCGCATTGCAGACCATCCCGTCCCTGCAGAACCTCGGCATCAAGCCGCACCTGTGCGCGGCCATCGACTACGACAAGTCCATGCTCAAGGTATACGAGCGGCTGGACCCGGATTTCGTCCAGGACGTGCCCCTGGTCTACTCCACCAAGATCGACCCCATGGTCCTCAAGCGCTACCCCGGCCCCACCCTGCCCCTGTGGACCGTGGGCGGCGTGGGCACCTACGTGCTCAAGGACCGGGACCTGGTGCTCGACGCGGGCGGCAACGTCTCGGTGACCCTGTCGCGCTTTTTGCGCTACTGCGGGGTCTCCCACCTGCTCCTGGCCGGGCAGGACTACGCCTGGATCAACGGCATGTCCCACTCGGGCGGCCACCACAACCACACCACCGACCGCAAGCGGTATTCCTGGCACCAGACCACCCGCAACATGGACGGCGAGGAGATCCTGACCACGGTCCAGTACATGACCGCCAAGCGCGAGCTGGAGGACGACCTCAAGCAGTCCGACTTCCCGATCTTCAACCTCTACGGCGGCGGCGTGCCCATCGAGGGCGCCAGCGTGGTCGACGTGGACACGGCCTACACCAAGGGCATCCTGGCCTCGGCCCCGGGCGCGGTGGAGAGCTTCCTGCGCGACCTGGACCGCTGCCGCCACACCGTGCCGCCCCTGCGCATGGAACCACGCTCGCCCATGTGGACCAACTCCATGCGCAACGCGGAAAAGCACCTCTCCAAGCTGTTCAAGGACCTCCAGGCCAACCAGCAGACGATCCACGAGACCCTGAGGAAGATAGAGCAGTTCATGAAGCAGGACCCGCTCTACGGGCCCTACCTGTTCAACGAGATCGTTGACATGGCCGGGCTGACCCGGGCCAAGTACGCCTACGAGGCCAAGGACCTGGGCGAGTTCAAGCGCATCGCCAAGTCCATGCTCCGGAAGGTCCGCGAGATCGACCGCAAGGTCTGCCTGCCCGCGAGCGAGCAGGCCGTGGCCTGATTCCGGACACGGCGCGCCAACATCCCGTCAACACGGGCGATCCATCCTCGGAACAGGAGGCTTGTCTTTGCGCCGGTTCCGTGAAATAGTCCCTCGCCATGGACGAGAAGAAACCCTTCCTGACCGAGGACGGAACCCTGGTCATCCCCTTCGAGTGTTCGGACAACGCCGACAAGTACTGGAAACAGGAAGGTAAGTCCCTGACCGACATCCTCAAGGACCTGAAGGCGAGCCCGGAAGTCTGGGCCCGGTACACCCACGAACCCTACCCCGAGAACGGAGACGGCGAGTCCTAGACGCCCGCCGCGCCCCGGCTTGCCTGGGCTCTTCCGATGGCTTATAAACCCGCATGCGCTGCACATCCCTGAAACATTGGGCGCTCTATTCCGCGCCGCTCCTGCTCGTCCTGGCCGTGCTCTGGTTCGGGTTCGCGGGCGAGGGGGACGTGGCCGCGTTCTTCCGGAACCACCGCGAGGCCCACGCCGGGCTCAGGCTGTTCATGAAGATCGTCACCGACTGGTGCAACCCGCTGTTCTACCTGCTCTACGCGGGCATGCTCCTGACCGCCTGGCGCAGCGGCAACCGGGAGCGGCTGCGCTTCGTCCTGGTCCTGCTCGTGGTCCAGGGAGTGGTGGCCGGGCTGGCCGTGCATTTCAGCAAGTACCTCATCGGCAGGCCCCGGCCGGGCAACGGCCACTGGTATGAGCCCCTGTCCGGCCGCGCCGCGCAGGAGTCCCTGCCCTCGGGCCACACCACCGAGATCACCGGCTGGACCCTGCCCCTGGCCCTGCGCCTGTCCCGCCTGGCCGTCACCGCGCTGCTCGGCCTGTTCCTCGCCCTGGTGGGCTTCTCGCGCATCTACCTCGGCTGGCATCACCCCTCGGACGTATTCTTCGGCTGGCTGCTCGGCAGCGTGGGCGGCTTCGCCGCCGTGATCATCGCCGATTCCTCGCTTTTCAGGAGATCATGACATGAGCGCCCTTCGCACCATCTGGACCCGGCTCGAAAACCACCCCTGGCTGACCATGACCCTGGCCGTGCTGGCCCAGACCTGGTTCGCCCTGAACAACCGCGCCCTGTGGTTCTCGGACGAGGTCCGCTACGCCGACGCCTACAACAACCTGGCCGCCCACGGCAAATGGATCGTCCTGGCCCTGAACGGCCAGCCCTACCCGGACAAGCCGCCGGTCTACTTCTGGTTCCTCTGGCTCCTGGACAAGCTGACCCCGTTCCACCAGCCCGCCGTCTTCTTCCTGGGCGCGGCCCTGTCCGGCCTGTTCTTCCTGTTCGCGGCCTACGCCCTGGCCCGCACCCTCAAGTTCGACCGGACCACCTCCCTGGCCTCCACCCTGATCCTGATGTCCACCTTCATGGTCGCGGCCCTGCTGCACTACTCGCGCATGGACCTGATGTTCGCGGCCCTGATCATCCTCAGCCACGCCGCCTTCTACCGGGCCTACACCGATAAGTCCGAGGGCTGGTGGCCGGTCTGGGGATTCGTCCTGGCCGGGGCCGCCACCCTGGTCAAGGGGCCGCTCGGCTTCCTGTTCCCGTTGGTCGACATCGCCCTGTTCCTGGCCTTCAAGGGCGAGGTAAGGCGGCTGCTCTCCCGGCGCACGGGCCTGGGCCTGCTGGCCATGCTCGGCATGCTCGCCCTCTGGATCGCGGGCGTGATCGTGGCCGAGGGGCCGGGCTTCCTGATCAACACCGTGCTCGGCAAGCAGATATTGGAGCGGGCCACCCACACCTTCCACCACAAGGAATCGTGGTGGTGGTATTTCGCGGCCTTCCCCCTGGCCTGGATGCCCTGGCCCCTGGCCCTGTTCGCCGCCCCGGTGCACCGGCTGCTCTCCCTGTCCTTCTGGTCCGCCCTGTGGAGCGGACGCCGCCAGGCCGGACCCAGGACCCTGCTCTGGATCATGTTCGCGGCCACCTTCCTCTTTCTCTCGTCCCTGTCCGGCAAGGTCTTCATCTACGTCCTGCCCATGTTCCCGCCCCTGGCCATCCTCATCGCCGACGCCCTGCGGACCATGAGCGACACCCGCGCCAGGCGGCTGTGGACCCTGGAGGGCGGCCTGTGGGCCGTCATCGGCGCGGCCCTGCTCCTGGGCGGCGACCTCATCCCGCTCCCGGTGCCCGTGCACGGCATGGGGTTGTGCGCGGCCGTGCTCATCCTCGGCGGCGCGGCCATCGTTTCGGTGCGCGCCAAGGGATTCCGCGCCGCGCTCCTGACCTGCGCCCTGGCCATGATCCTGTGGATCCACCCGGTGGGCATGCTGGCCGCCCCGTCCCTGAACGACGCCATGAGCCCCCGGCGCCAGGCCCTGGTCCTCAAGGACTACATCGAACGCGGCTACGCGCCATTTGCCGCGCGGGTCTATTCCGGCATCTACACCTACTACGCCGGACACGATTATCCCGAATACGACAACTATGACCGGCTCATCGAGGCGATGGCCGGACACGACAAGGCGGTCCTGGCCATCCGCGCCAATTACTGGGACGACATCAAGGACCGGCTGCCCGAATTCCACATCGTGGACCGGCAGTCCATCGCGGGCCTGGTCCACGTCCTGGCCGTCAAGGGATGACCCGCCCGATAGTGTTAGACATTATCTAGACCTTCCACTATACTCTTTGGTCAATGATGCCCGAAAAAGTATGCCGGGCGGTACTGGCCGCCATCCTTTCCGCGCTCCTGGCCGGATGCGCGCTCTACCCAGCCGTCCAGGTGGCCGGAGGGGCCATGACCGGCTACGACGCCATGGTCACGGCCGACAAGTACCTGCCGCGCGACAACGTGGAAGGCGGCAGCCTGTGCATCATCCGCGACGCCCAGATGGAGCGGCGGCTGCGCGAGCGCCTCGAACTCAACGACATCCGCCTCTCGGCCCACGTCATTGACGCCAAGGCGTACCTGGTGGGCCATGTAAAGAGCCGCAACCAGGCGGACTACGCCATCCGCACGGCGGCCACGGTGGAGGGCATCAAGACGATCACCTGCAAGTTCTACCCGCTCCCCCCGGCCAGGCAGGCCGCCCGCGACGCAGCCCGCGACGAACTCCTGGTCAAGGAACTGTCCGATCGGTTCGGCGAGACCAAGCGCCTCGACGGCTCGGACCTCCGCGTGGAAGTCATCCGCAGCCATGCCATCCTCATCGGACGCGCCAAGGACTACAGCCAGAAAACGGCTGCGTTAGCTATAGCGGAAGAGGTCAATGGGCTGGCGGATGTCGTCGACTATATTTCGGTGGAGGCTCCAAAAGACACACCCGTCACGGAGGATGCGTCGGTAGCGGTCAAGTAAGGCGGCTTCCGATAGCGGGCCATCTGCACATTTTTCGGGGGCAAGCCAATCCTCACGTAGACGGCTACGCTGCGGTTGCCTTGCCCCTGATAATATGCACAGCTGCCCCACTCTCGAAAGCCTTGTGCGAGCGCGGTGGGAGAGCCGCTGTCGGGTGCTGGCGCACCCGAATCGCTCCAGAAGAATGAAAGAATAAAGACCTCCGGCTTATTATGAGTCGGAGGCTTTTTTATGTGCATGCCCCGCGAAGCGGCGATAAGAAGTTTAGGAAAAGATGGGGATGGGGGGCCGGGGGAAGGGGAAGGAAAAGCCCTTTTCAAAGGGGTTTCCTTCCCCTTCCCCCGGCCGCCGGAGGCAAAAAAAGGGCCGCTCCGAACGGAGCGGCCCTTTTTTATCGGTACGGTAGGACGCCTAGCTGTTCAGGCTGTCGAAGAGGCGTTCGAAGGTCTTGAGGACTTCGAGGCCGTCTTGGCCGGTGATGGGCGCAGGAGCGCCGTTGCGCAGGGCGTCCAGGAAGGCGGTCAGTTCGGCCTTGATGGGTTCACGGGCCACCACGGGCCATTCGCGCACGGAGTAGGTCTTTTCGACCTCGGAAAAGGGCGAATATTCCATGACGCTCTGGGCGATCAGGTCGGCGGCCACGAACCGGGACTTGCAGGCCACGTTGATCCTGCGGCCTCGGAACGGGCTCACCCAGTTGGTGGAAATCTGGGCCAGGACGCCGTTTTCCATTTCAGCGGTGATCACGGCGGAATCCTCGTGCTTGCCGAAGGTGGCGGAGGCGACCACGTGTACGTGCTTGAAGTCCGAGCCGGTCAGGTAGCGGATCAGGTCGATATCGTGGGACCCGAGGTCCTTGATCACGCCCACGTCCTGGATACGCACCGGGTACGGGCTGACGCGCTCGATGTGCACGGAGATGACGTCGTCTTCGAGCAGGGATTTGACCCGCTCGATGGCCGGGTTGAAGCGTTCCGAATGGCCGACCATGAGCACGGCGCCTTTTTCCCCGGCCTTGGCCACGAGTTCCGCACCCTCGGCGGCGGTGGCGGCCAGGGGCTTTTCGATGAGCGTGGAAACGCCCTTGTCCAGGAGACGCATGCCCGCCTCATGGTGCAGGAAGGTGGGCACGCACACGGACACGGCGTCCGGCTTTTGGGCGAGCAGTTCGTCCAGGGTGGCGAAGACCGGCACGCCGAACCGGGCGGCGGCGCCTTCGCGCGCCTTGGCGTCCACATCGACCACGCCGACCACTTCCACATCGGGCATTTCGGTGTAATTGCGCAGATGGACGCCGCCCATCCGGCCCAGACCGACCACTCCGACTTTCAACATATATATATCCTCGTTCTAGAGTTCGCGTTGCGAGTGTCTAGTACAGGCCTACGCCTCCCATGGCAACCCCCGTAGACGGGCATATCCCGGTTCGCCTTGCGGCGCGGGCGGACATGGGCTACTAACTGTGCATGCAGACAGGCAATCCATCCGGCCCCATCTGGTTCAGCGTGGGCGAGGCCTCCGGCGATTTGCACGGCGCGGAGTTGATGAAGGCGTTTCGGTCCCTGGACCCGGACGTGCCCTTCACCGGCATGGGCGGCCCGGCCATGGAGGCCGAGGGGTTCACGCCGCGCCACTCCATGCGCGAGATATCCCTGGTCGGCATCACCGAGATCCTCGGCGGCCTGCCGCGCATCCTCAAGCTCCTCGGGGTGATCAGGAAGGAGCTTGCGGCCATCCGGCCCAGGGCCATCGTCCTGGTGGACTGCCCGGAGTTCAACTTCCGCATCGCCCGCATGGCCAGGAAGCTCGGCATCCCGGTCTACTACTACATCAGCCCGCAGATATGGGCGTGGCGTTCCGGGCGGGCCAATTTCCTGCGCGAGTTCGTCCGCAAGGTCATCTGCATCCTGCCGTTCGAGAAGGACTTCTACGCCAAGTACGGCATGGATGTGGACTATGTGGGCCACCCGCTCATGGACGTCCTGCCGCTGGACCTGCTGGACGCGCTCCCGGTCCGGGAGAACCGCATCGGCCTGCTGCCGGGCAGCCGGACCAAGGAGGTCACCTCCCTGCTCCCGGTGTTCGCGGACGCGGCCCGACGGCTCGCCGTGGACCACCCCGGCCTGGAATACGTCCTGGTCCGCGCGCCGGGCATGGACGAATCCCTGCTGCGCTCCCTGTGGCCCGCGGACATCCCGGTGTCCTTCGTTTCGCCGAAGGAGCGCTACCAGACCTTCCGCACCTGCAAGTTCATCCTGGCCGCCTCGGGCACGGTGACGCTGGAGACGGCGCTCATCGGCACCCCGGTGCTGGTGGCCTACAAGGTCTCGCCCCTGTCCGAGTTGGTGGGGCGGATGCTCGTCAACGTGCAGTACATCTCCCTGCCCAACCTCATCCTGGGCCAGGAGATCTACCCGGAATACGTCGGCCGGGACGCCTCGCCCGAGAACCTGGCCCGGACCGCCCGGTCCTGGCTGGACGACCCCGAGGCATACGACGAGGTCAAGAACGGGCTCAAGGTCCTGCGCACCATGGTCGGCGACCCCGGCGCGCCGGGCCGGGCGGCGAGGATCATCCTCGACGACCTCAAGGCCTTGGCCTCCGGCTGACTGGCCCAGGCCATGAATTTCTGTTAATCGGCAAACAGCATGAACCGTTTCGCCTTCCCCCGCACCCTGCCGCTCTGCGCGCCCGTCCAGCCCGCCTTTTCGCGCCATTTTTCCGGCTGGCAGCTGGGCATGGGGCTGCCCGAGGCCCTGGCCGGACTGCTGCCCGGCCTGTTCATCCTGAGCGAGGAGAACCCCGGCTGCCGGAGCGCGGCAGTGGGCATGGCCCTGTGGTCCATGCAGGCCCACCCGCTCCACCCGGATCTGGCCCGCTGGGCGGTCAAGGCGGTCAACCTCGGACTCAAGGCGGACCGCGCCCTGGCCCGGCTCATGGTCCTGGCCGCCGACATGAAACGGCCCGAAGAGGGCGAGGCCGCGGACACCTGGTACGAGCTGGCCCGGCAGGACGACCGGGGGCTGATCCTGCGCTTCATGGTCGTGGTCCTGGGCAACCCGGAAACGGGCCTGGGCTGGCTGCATTTCATCTGGCAGGACCTCATCCACCTGGGCAGGCCGGAGATCGCCATGGCCGCCCTGGACATGGTCGAATGGACCGAGGCGAGTCTGCCGCTGCGGGCGCGGTTTATGGCGGACCGGGCCTTCCACTGTCTGCCGCCCGAGGAGGCCCTGCCGCTCATCGAAGGGCTCGACCCGGCCGTCTGGGGGCTGTGGCGGGCGTACGCGGGCGGCGAGACCCTGCTGCGCATGGGCCGTACCGGCGAGGCCAAGGGCGCCCTGGCCGGGCTGTGGCAGGCCATCCCGTGGCACGTCAACCTGACGCTGAAGCTGCACGACCTCTTCCGTCCCACGCCCGTGGCCAAGCCGGAGGACTGCGCCGAGGCGGCCGTGCTGGTCTATTCCTGGAACAAGGCGGACCTCCTGGCCGAAACCCTGGAATCGCTGTTTGCCAGCGACATCGGCCCGGCCCGCGTGTTCGCCCTGAACAACGGGTCCACGGACCACACGGACCGGGTCCTGGCCCGCGCGGCCCAGCAATTCGGCGCGGACCGGTTCCACATCGAGACCTTGCCCGTCAACGTGGGCGCTCCCGCCGCGCGCAACTGGCTGCTGTCCCTGCCCGGAGTGCGCAAGGCCCGGTGGGCCGCTTTCCTGGACGACGACATCGTCCTGCCCGGGGACTGGCTCCTGCGCCTGCTCGGCCCGGTGCGCGGCCGCGACGACATCGGGGCCGTGGGCTGCCGGATCACCGCCGCCGTCCCGCCCTACGGCCTGCAGTCCGCCGACTACAACCTCTTTCCCGTGGCTCCCCAGGCGCCCGAGCCGGGCGCCCTGCCCAGCCGGGTGCCGGTCTACGACAACTGCGCCGGGTCCACCGACACCGGCCTATTCACCTACACCCGGGCCTGCCTGTCCGTGTCGGGCTGCTGCCACCTGGTCAACCTGCGCTCGATCGAGCGCACCGGCCCCTTCGACCTGCGCTACACCCCGTCCCAGTTCGACGACCTGGACCGCGACCTGCGCGCGGGCCTCGACGGCACGCCCGCCCTGTACGTGGGCGGCCTGGCCGTGCGCCACGTGCAGCACTCGTCCCTGGCCCGGTCCAAGACCGCCAAACAGATCGGCCAGGTCATGGGCAACAAGCTCAAGCTGGACACCAAGTACTCGGACGAGGAACTCATCCGCCTGGGCCGGGACAACCGCGCCCTGCTGTGGCACGACCTGGAACAGAAATCCCGCTTTCTGGTTGACCGCCTGGGCCTGAATGCCTAACTCACTCCCACAACGTTCCCCAAGGGAGAAATACCATGGAAGATGTCCGCGTCTACGGTGACTTTCACCGCGTCAGCCCGGAAATGTACGACAAGATCAAGGATATCTGCCCCTTCGAGCAGGTGGCCTATGACGGCGACGTCCTGCGCGTGGACCACGAGGGCCACTACATCCTGATCGACGACTTCATCGAGGCCATCCGCGACCTGCTGCCCGAAAACGGCTACGGCCACGTGGAGTTCATCGACCAGCTCGAATGGACCGTGACCCGCTACACCATCAAGCCCGGCAAGATAGAGGAAAAGCTCGTCCGCGTGGACAACGTCCTGGACGCCCATCAGAGGGAGAACGGTTTGTAAGAAGCGGAATTTCGGATCTTCGCCGATATAAAAAAAGGGACTGCGAACGCAGCCCCTTTTTTTATTGCCTAGAGGTTTGGGAGAGCAGCCTACATGAAGGCGCTCCAAAGCATACGCGTGCCGACCAGGAACAAGAGGATGGCGAAGATCTTCTTGAGCTTGGCCACGGGCAGGCTGTGGGCCAGCTTGGCGCCGTAGGGCGCGGTCAGCATGCTGGTCACGATGATGCCGAGCAGGGCCGGGATGTACACGTAGCCGATGTGCGGACCGGGGATGCCGGCCACGGACCAGCCGTTGATGACGTACCCGGCGGTGCCCGCCAGGGCGATGGGCAGGCCCACCGCCGCGGCCGTGGCGATGGCCGTGTGCATGGTCAGGTTGCACCAGGACAGGAACGGCACGGTCAGGGTGCCGCCGCCGATGCCGACCAGGGCCGAGAACACGCCGATGACGCCGCCCGCGCCGAAGGTTCCGGCCGCGCCGGGCAGCTCGTGGGCGGCCTTGGGCTTGATGTTCAGCAGCATCTGCGTGGCCACATAGTACAAGAACAGGCCGAAGAAGACCTTCAGGAACAGGGTGGACAGCAGCGAGGCGATCCAGGAGCCCAGGTAGGTGCCCACGATGATGCCGGGAGTCAGCCGCCAGAAGGCGGTGTAGTTGATGGCCCCGCGCTTGTGGTGGGCGCGCATGCTGGACAGCGAGGTGAAGATGATCGTGGCCATGGACGTGCCCAGCGCGACGTGCTGGATGTGCTCCATGGGGAAGTTCTGCCACTCGAAGGCGAAGTTGAGCATGGGCACGATGACCAGCCCCCCGCCGATGCCGAGCAGTCCGGCCAGGACGCCGGCCACGGCACCGAGGCAGATGTACAGGATGTAGGTGGTAAGCAAGGCTCTGCGCTCCTTAGAAGAGAACGTTGGTGTCGATGGAGGCGATGTCCTTGCACCCGGTCAGGACCATGGCTCCGGAGAGCTGGGCTTTGATGGTCGCGAAGTACTTTTCCACGCCTTCCTGCAATCCGCCCACGGCGGCCACGGAGACCGGGCGGCCGATGAGCACGCCGTCCGCGCCGAGCGCCAGCATCTTGAGCACGTCCGCGCCGGTGCGGATGCCGCCGTCCACCAGGACGGTGATCTTGCCGTGGACCTTCTCGGCCACATCGGGCAGGGCCTCGGCCGTGCCGGGGGTGTGGTCGAGCACGCGCCCGCCGTGATTGGAGACGATGATGGCGTCAGCGCCCGCCTGAACGGCCAGCTCGGCCTCGTCCGGGGTCATGATGCCCTTGACGATGAACTTGGCGTCCCAGCCGTGGACCAGGTCGATGAGCTTCTTGAGCTCGGCCACGGGCTTGGGCGACACGGGACGGCCCATCTGGCGCAGGGTGATCAGCCCGGCGGCGTCCACGTCCATGCCGAACACGGAACAGCCGGTCTTGCGCGCCTTCTCGAGCTTCTCGTTCAACTCCGCGCCCTCCCAGGGCTTGATGAACGGGATGCCGTGGCCGTCGTTCTTTTCGATGGCCGCGAACCCGGCCTCGTGCAGGAAGGGCGGCACGCCGTCGCCGGTACAGCCGACGATCCCAGCCGCCTTGCAGCCGCCGACCACGGCATCGGCGTAGTCTTCCTCGGACACGCCGCCGCCCATGTTGAAGGACACGCCGCCGATGGGCGCGGCCATGACCGGCATGGCCATGTCGATGCCCAGCAGAGAGGTGGAGGTGTCCGGCTCGGCCGCGTCGTGCAGCAGCCGCATGTTCAGGCGGAAGCCCTCCAGGGCCTCCAGGTTGGCCTTGAAGGACGCGCCCGTGCCCAGGCCGCCCATGCCCGGCACCTCGCCCGCGCAGGCCTTGCCGTCGCAGACCTTGCAGACCCGGCAAAAGCCCTTCATCAGTTCCCGTGCTTTGTCTTTGATTTCCTTCATCGTTATCTCCTTGAGTATGCTCCTCTTTGATTATCAAAGATGATTCTTTCAACTTCATCGAGATGTTCCCGCATGGCCCGCTCGGCCTGCATGGCGTGGCCGTTCTTGACCGCCTCGACAATGGCCCGGTGGGCGGCCAGGGAGGCCTTCTGCCGCTGGGGGGACTGGACCTCCTCGGCCCGGCTGTGGGAAAACCCCTCGTGCAGGGCCGCGACCATTTCTCGCAGGACCGGGTTGCCGGAGGCCTCGGCCAATGCCTGGTGGAACCGGTTGTCGATGCCCGCCCCGCTCTCGCCGTCGGCAATGGCCTGCTCCTGCTCCATGAGGATGGCCTCGAGCCGGGTCTTGGCGTCCGGGGAGCCGTTGCGCGCGGCCAGGGCCGCGATCTCGGGTTCAAGCATCTTGCGCACCTCGAACACGTCCTGAAGGTCGTGGTTCCCGGACAGGACCGCTTCGATAAGCGACCCGCCCCTGGCCCCGTCGTCCGGGCGGCTGACAAAGGTGCCCGCCCCCTGGCGGCTGGTCAGCAGCCCTGACTCGGACAGAATCTTTATCCCCTCGCGCACCGTGGTGCGGGACACGCCGAACTGCTCGGCCAGCCTGCGCTCGGCGGGCAGCCGGTCTCCTGGCTGCAACCGTCCGTGATCGATCATCTCCCTGATCTGGCTGACGATCTCATCGGATATACTTTTTCTGCTAACCGGTCTGGCTTCCATTTTCCGTCCCATGCAAAATTGGTTGGACCAATTAGGTTTAGGGCAAGTTGATCAGCGAGTCAAGCGTCGAAGGCCCCCAAAGCGGCTGCCCTGTCAAAAAGAGCCCCCAAAGGGCTGGACGTATCCGCCCGTGAACGGTAAGGGGTCCGTGGCCTGTCGCCGCAGGAGGTGCGGTTTTCGGGAAGGACGGGCCGTTTTTGCAACCCCCACATACAGCCCGTGCAGGGCGACCCTATATCATCATGAACAATCTACAAAAAAAGTACGGATTCTGGACCGCGACCGCCATGGTCGTGGGCATCGTCATCGGCTCGGGCGTATTCTTCAAGGCGGACAACGTGCTCGAGGCATCAAACGGGAGCCTGCCCACGGCCCTGCTCGCCTGGCTCATCGGCGGGGTGATCATGGTCGTCACCGCCTACGTCTTCTCCAAGATCGCCACCCGGATCCAGAAGATCAACGGTGTGGTGGACTACTTCGAACAGGCCTACGGCAAGACCGCCGGATACCTGGTGGCCTGGTTCATGACCTTCATCTACTACCCCACCCTGGTCGCGGTCCTGGCCTGGGTCTCGGCCAACTACACCCAGGGGCTGATGGGCGTGGAGGGCGCGCTCTGGCCGCTGGCCTGGGGCTACATGACCGCCTTCTTTCTGCTCAACTTCTTCTCGCCGGTCCTGGCCGGACGGTGGCAGGTGACCTCCACCGTGGTCAAGCTCATTCCCCTGGGACTGGTCGCCGTGGTCGGGACCATCGTCGGACTGACCAACGGCATGACCGTGGAGAATTTCACGGTGGCGGCCAAAACCGTGTCCCACGGGGGCGGCGGCCTGGCCCTGGCCACCCTGTCCACGGCCTTCGCCTATGAAGGCTGGATCATCGCCACGGTCATCAACGCCGAACTCAAGGACGCGAAGACGACCCTGCCCCGCGCCCTGGTGGTCGGGACCATCAGCGTGGTCTGCATCTACATGCTCTACTACATGGGCATCTCCGGGGTCCTGACCAACGACCAGGTCCTGGCCCAGGGCGACGCGGCCCCGGTGCGGGTCATCTCGATCATCTTCGGCCGCCTCGGCGGCACCCTGCTCACGGTCTTCGTGATCATCTCCTGCCTGGGCACCCTGAACGGCCTGATCATGGGCTCGGCGCGCGGCATGTTCTCCATCGCCTCGCGCGGCCTGGGTCCCAAGCCCGACCTGTTCTGCCGGGTCAACCCGGTGAACAACTGCACCACCCACTCGGCCATGATCGGCTACGCCCTGTCCTGCTTCTGGCTCGTGGTCTGGTACGGCAACTTCGCGGGCTGGTGGGGCAACTTCATGGACATCTCCGAACTGCCCATCGCCTTCCTCTACGTCATCTACATCTCCCTCTACATCTGGGTCATGAAGACCTTCACCGACCTCGGCGCCTTCAACCGCTACGCCTGCCCTTGCCTGGCAGGGGCCGGGTCCCTGTACATCATCTGGGGAGCCATCCAGAAGGCCATGTTCCTGCACTTCCTGGCCCTGTCCCTGGTCATCCTGGTGGCGGGCGTCTGGCTCATGCACGGCAAGAGGCCGCAAAACCGCCGACACGCGCGGGCCTAACCGGTCCCGTGTCATGACAAAAAGCCGACGTCCGTTGTTCTCGGACGTCGGCTCTTTTGTTTTGACGGAAAATCAGGTTTTGATAGCCGCTGCACGGCTATGGACGGATGATTTCGCCCCCGGCTGACAAGTGTTGTACCCTTTCATCCCCTGGATGCGCTCCCTTTCGTCCGGCGCTAGGTGTGGAGTTGCAAGACGTTGTTCACAGCGGCTCCCAATCGGCTGATAGGCGTTTTATGCTGTAACGCCGAATGATTCCTGTAATAATTGTATTCATGGAGCCAGCGAGGCAACTCGCTGGCTCTTTC
>NZ_JBGLYH010000059.1:0-20688 GCF_041414475.1 Pseudodesulfovibrio karagichevae | reverse complement strand
AAACCCTTTGAAAAGGGTTGTTTCCTCCCCTTCCCCCGGACCCCCATCCCCTCCTTTTCCTAAACTTTTCGTGTCGCTTCGCGAGGGGTGAACGGAAGCGGCGAAGTGTCCTGTCGTAAGGCCGATAACACAGGAGAGGAGGAGCCCCGGCACTCCCCTTCGCTCCCTCCCGCACGCGCGGATGCGCATACAAAAAGTTTTGAAGGGGAGTCCAGAGGGGAAACTTTTTCAAAAGTTTCCCCTCTGGCCGCCGGAGGCATTCCTACTCGCTCAGGCCGAGCGCCTTGCGCTTGGCCTTGATGCGGTCGTCGAACATGTCGGCGGCCTTGAGCATATCGCCTTCGATGAAGAAGGTCGCGCCGACCAGGTCTTCGAGGCCGGACACGGCCAGGTCGGTGACGGTCTTGGAGCCGAGAATGTTCGGCGGATGGCCCAGGTGGGTGTAGATGCCCGAAGCCACGGCGTAGAGGCCGATGGCGGCGGCCTTCTCGGAGTACCATTCGGGCGAGGAGGCGCCCACGGGCAGGTCCGAGATGTCCACGTTCAAGGCGTTGGCCAGGGCCGCGCAGAGCTGGAGAATGCGGGCGTTGTCCACGCAGGAGCCGTAGTGCAGGACCGGCGGGATGCCGAGCGCGCCGCAGACCTTCTTCAGGCCCGGGCCCGCCTTTTCGATGGCGTCGGGCACGAGCAGGCCCGCCTTGCCCGCGGCGGTGGTCACGCAGCCGGTGACGAGCACGAGGATGTCCTTCTTGATCAGCTCTTCGGCGAGCTGCACGTTCATGGAGTCCTGTTTGATCTTGGGGTTGTTGCAGCCCACGATGCCGACCGCGCCCCGGATGTCGCCCGAGGCGATGGCCTGGACCAGCGGGTCGAGGGTGCCGCCGAGGGCGGCGATGACGGCCTCGTTGGAGAAGCCGGTCATGATGTCGACGGGTTCGCCGGGGATGTCGACGCGGCTCGCGTCGCGCTGGGCAAAGGCCTCTACCGCGATGGACACGATCTCCCTGGCCTGCCTCATGGCGGTCCTGGGCTGGAAATCGAAGTGGATCGCCCCGGTGAAGCGCGCCTTGTTGGCGGTGTCGATGAACTTGGTGTGGTAGCAGCCGGATATCTGGACAAGCGAGGGCATGATGCACTGGTAGTCGACCACGATGGCCTCCACCGCGCCGGTGATGATGGCCAGTTCGGTCATCAGGTGGTTGCCCGCCATGGGGATGCCCTGGCGCATGAGCAGTTCGTTGCCGGTGCAGCACAGCCCGGCCACGTTGATGCCGGTGGCGCCGAGCTCCTTGGCGCGGGCGACCAGCTTCGGGTCGCGGGCGGCGGCCAGGACCATCTCGGAGACCACGGGGTTGTGCCCGTGGACCAGCAGGTTGACCTTGTCGGCCTTGATGACGCCCAGGTTGGCCGTGGACATCCTGGGCGTGGGCACGCCGAAGATGACGTCGGACAGTTCGGTGCCGATCATGGAGCCGCCCCAGCCGTCGGCCAGGGCCGTGCGGGCCGCGTGGATCAGGGTGTTGGGCGCGTCGTTGTCGCAGCCCATGTGGGTGCGGTGCATCATCTCCGCGATCTCGCGGTCCACGCCGCGCGGGGTCATCTTGAGCCCGGCCCATTTGTCCTTGCGCACCTGGGGCACGCGGGACAGGAAGGAGACCTCCTTCTTGCGCGAGCCGAAGTCGGCGAAGAAGCACTCCATGACGTCGCGGGCCACGTCCAGGGTCGGGCGGCCGTCGGTCTCGATGCCGATCTCCCCGGCGATGGCGCGCAGCTTGTTCTCCTCGGTGATCCTGTAGTCCTTGGTCTCGCCCTCGACGATGGCCTCCAGGACCTCGATGAGGTCGCGGCCGTGGTCGGAGTGCCCGGCCGCGCCGCCGGTCACGAACCGGCCGAAGTTGCGGGCCACGATGACGTCGGCGTCGGCCCCGCACACGCCCAGCGGGTTTTTCTCGCTGACCCGGCACGGGCCCATGGTACAGTTGCGGCAGGTGGTGCCCAGCTCGCAGAACTTGCAGTGCGGGGTCTGCCGGTCCAGCCGGTCGTGCACGGTCTGGATGCCTTCGGCGCGGGCCTTCCTGAGCATGGCCTTGGCGTCGTCCCAAATGGTCAGTTCATCAACAGGTCTCGGTTCTTTAGCCAAAATGTACCTCCTATCCCTTTTTGCCGGGTCTGATCGATGCAACCCCCCGGCCGTACAATTGGTGATGCCGATAGTGGGGTTCAGCGTACCAGATCAAAGGGATCCCGTATGTCGCCCAGCCGACAAAAGAGGTGGAAATATGGAATTATCCAAAAAATGATGCGGAAAACGGGCGTTATGGAGTCTTTTTTTCAAAAAATCGGGCGAGAGGAGGGCAAATTTCGGGGAAATACGGTGCACGCATGAAAAGTCGTGCAGACGAAAAGCCGGGCCGGAGACTGCCCGTCCGACTCCTTCCGTTATCCATATTGGGCTTCGAAGTCCTCAAAGGGGTAGAGGGTCATCGGCGCCCGATCCCCGGACGCGGAGTAGTATATTTGAAGAATAAGCCCGGCAACCACGTCCAATGCCTCTTCGAAGGAGAGCCGGGCTTCCCTCTGCTGCACGTACCCCTGGATATCAAGCTCTTCGACGATATGCGCATCAACACCGTGTGCGACACGATTCCTGCTCTTTTTGAGACGAATCATTCCGGCCATCAGTTCATCCGAAAGTCCTCTTGATGGTATGCCGAGTTGTCCCCCTATGCCGTTCCTGGCTTCCCGGATGTCATCGGCCGAGTCCGCATCCATCGAAGATCTGACGCCCTTGTGCCAATAATCCGTTATTTCAAAATCCCCGCCTTTGACGAGCCTGCGCACGTACCGGCCATATTCCTCCAGAATCGAAAACAGATACACCTGAAGCGGGTCGGCATAGATATCTTGGCCGAGGGCATACACGATTTCGTCAGGATTCAACAGCTTCCCGGATTGCATGTACTCGTTGTCCCTGTCTTCGCCGACCGCAATGATCTTCTTGCCGGTTGATATGCCGAAGCCAAGCACCTGCTCGCTGTCGTGCGACAAACGATCGCTGACGTCCCGCCAGTCCTGATAGTCGTTGCTTGAGACGTGCTGCAGGAAACGCCGTTCCGTAGCGAACGTCAGCATAGACAACAGGATGCTCTCGGTGTGCTTCCTCAGCGTTTTCTGGTCCTTTTCTTCCATAATGTCCTCCTGTCATGCTCGCATGATGCAATATTCCCATACTCCGGGCGGGGCTCGACGGCTCACGGATGGATTCCGTCCGTCCCCGGTCGGCGGCCCCGCAAAATGCCGGTGGAGAAGCAGCCTAACGGAAAGCGCCGGCAACTTCCAAAAAAAATACATTTTCCGGGTGACATGGCCTGTCCATGAATATAACGGTAAATGCAAAGGAATATTCGAACGCGAACATCGAACCATGCAACACGCCGAGGAGAAAACATGGCAAACCATCAGGACATCAAAGGGGCTCTGGACTTCCTCAGGAAAGGATATAGCGACGGCGACGATTCCTTCCGCTTCACGGTTGCCGACATTGTGGGCGAACTCGGCATTTCGGAGAAAAAGGCCAGGGACGTTCTCCGGGCGATCAACAACCGCGCCCGCTTCTGGCGGGGGGACTTCCCGGCGAGCGGCGACCTCGTCGTCAACGGGCCGGTCTATGAGCGCATAACCAACTGGTTCGATTGATCACTTCATTTCATCCCCGGCGGCCTGGGCCAGGGCGTCCAGGTCGGGGATGAAATAGATGCCGCGCCCGCGCTTGAACATCAGGCCCGCGCGCTCCATGTCGTTGAGCAGGGTGGACACGGTCTGACGGGTGGCCCCCATGAGTTGGGCAAGCTGTTCGATGGTCAGGTTCAGCTTGAGCAGCCGCCCGCCGTCCTCGGGCGTGCCCGAGGCGCGCGCCTCGTTCAGGATGTAGTCCATGAGCCGGTTGTAGATGTCCTTGAAGGCCAGCCCGCCGATGATGGAGAACGAGTTGCGCAGGATGTGGCCCAGGACGCGGACCATGGTCCGGGTGAACAGCGGGATGTCGGTCATGCACCGCTTGACCGAGCGCACGTCCGTGAGCAGCAGTTCGGCGTCCTCCAGGGCCTGGACGTAGCACCCGGAGTGGGTGGAATAGGGATCGCCGGGGTTGAGGATGGCCAGGGTGAACTCCTTGTCCTCGTAGGCCAGGTAGACCCGCACCCGGCCCTTGGCCACCACGAAGACCAGATCCTCGTCCCCTTCGGGCCGGAACACGACCTCGCCCTTGCTCACGGACCGCTTGCGGAAGACCGCACGCAGATCGGCCAGCTCCGGCCGGTCCAGTTCATCGAGCAGATTGACCCCGGTGAATTTCATGCCTTCCCCCCTTTGGTCATCCTCGGTAGCACGTTTGCCGAGCCGCCGTCCATTGAGGAGCGGCCTTGTTCCGGTCCGGCACCGGGCAATGTGGGTGACTTGATTCTCCGGGAGTGGTATAAATCCTGTTCATGACACCTTTGAGGGTACTTCCCGGCGTCCTGTTCGCCCTGCTCCTGACCGCGCAGCTCTCCCTGGCCGCGCCCGGCGCGCCCGACGTGCCCGGCGCGCCCGAGGACGACTGGCGTGACGCCCCGGTCTGCGTCTTCGGCATGCCCGAGGACGGGCATGCGGTGCGCAACGACAACACCGGATACATCACCGAAGTGCTCCGGGCCGCGCTCGCCCCGGCCGGGTACGATCTGGTGCACAAGGACATGCCGTACCGGCGCGCCCGCGGCGAACTGGCCAAGGGGCGCATCCAGTGCAGCCTGGCCGCCAGGGACCACGACGCCCAGTCGGCCCGGTCCGTCATCTTCGCCTGCGACCTGGTCGTGGCCTACCGTGCCGCCGACGGGTTCTCCGGGCTCAAGGACCTGGCGGACCAGAAGGTCGCCCACCTGTTCGGCTTCGACTTCGAGGAGCTGCTGCCCGTGTCCATCCGGCCCCAGCCCACCTACGACCGGACCTCGGCCATCCACATGCTCGACCGGGGGCACGTGCGCTACGTCATCGGCGAGGAGACCCTGCTCAAGTCGGCCGTCCGGAAAACCGGCCTGCCCCTGACCGAATTCGGCTTCGCCCGGTTCAGGAGCATGGACGTGGTCCCCATCTTCGCTCCCAACGCCGAGGGTGCCCGGCTGCGCGACATCTTCGACCGGCGCATGGCCGAGATGGCCGCGTCCGGGGAACTGGCGGCCATCTTCAGGAAATACGGGCTGCCCGAGGACCGCATCCGGCACATCCTGGACGCCGACGCACCCTGACCCATGGACGAATACGGCCGCATCGCCTCCCTGTACGATCCCCTGGTGGGCCGCCCCCTGCGCCCCATCCACCGGGCCATGGCCGAACGCCTGGCTGGAACCGCCGGGACCGTCCTGGACCTGTGCTGCGGCACCGGCCTGCTGGCCGGGCAGGCCCTGGAAAGCGGCCTGGCAGTGACCGGGGTGGACCTTTCGCCGCACATGCTCGCCGTGGCCCGCGCCAAGCGGCCCGGCGCGGAGTACCTCCTGGCCGACGCCTCCGCCCTGCCCCTGCCGGACGACAGTTTCGACGGCGCGGCCATCAGCTTCGCCCTGCACGAGAAACCGTTCGATACGGCCCGCGCCATCCTAAACGAGGCGCGCCGCGTGGTCCGGCCCGGCGGGCCCGTCCTGGTCGCCGACTACCTGCCGTCAGGCCCGAACCAGTCCTGGTTCACGGGCCGGGCCATCCGGCTGGTGGAGCGGCTGGCCGGACGCGACCACCACGCCCGTTTCCTGGAGTACATGGCGAGCGGCGGCGCGGTCCCGCTCTTGGTCAGCGCCGGGCTTTCCGCGCAACTTGAGCGCACCTTCATGGACGGCTGGGTCGGCCTGTACGCGGCCGAGGCGTCCCGGACCGATTGATTTCGCGCCCGGCATTCCGCATAGTATACCCACTGCAAATTCCGACCGAGGGAGCGTCATGTTCGAAGGACTGTGGACCCTGGAAAACCTCATCGCCCTGATCACCCTGGCCGGGCTCGAGATCGTACTCGGCATCGACAACATCGTCTTCGTGGTGGTGGTCACCAACAAGCTGCCCGAGGCCGCCCGCGCCACGGCCCGGCGGCTGGGCATCGCCCTGGCCATGATCACCCGCATTGCCCTGCTTTTGGCCATCTCGGCCATCATGGGCCTGACCGCCCCGCTGTTCACCGTGTTCGGCCATGTGGTCTCGGGCCGGGACGTGGTCCTGCTGACCGGCGGCCTGTTCCTCCTGGCCAAGGCCACCCACGAGATCCACGACAAGCTGGAGGGCCCGCCCACGGGCGAAGGCGCGGCCCGCGCCGTGCACTCCTATGCCGGGGCGATCATCCAGATCGTGCTCCTGGACATGGTCTTTTCGCTGGATTCGGTCATCACCGCCGTGGGCATGGCCCAGCACCTGACGGTCATGATCGCGGCCATCGTCATCGCCGTGGGGGTGATGCTGCTGTTCGCCGGGCCGGTCTCGGATTTCGTGTCCGCCCACCCCACGGTGCAGATGCTCGCCTTCTCCTTCCTGTTGCTGGTCGGCATATTCCTCATGGCCGAGGGCATGCACAAGCACATTGATCGCGGCTACATTTACTTCGCCATGGCGTTTTCCCTGTTCGTGGAGTTCATGAATCTCAAGGTCAGGAAGCGGGGGAAGGCGGCCGCTTCCTGAGCTCAGGCGAAAGGGAAGAGAAGAGCGCGCCTGTGGAGCGAGAGCCGCTGTGCGGGGCTTCGCCCCTGCCCTTGCTCCATGCCCTCCCGGCGGGGTCCATTTTTTTACTGGCCCCAAAAAATAGACGAAAAAAAGGGCCTTGGAGGGGAGCGCGGCCGCCCGGAGATCGGGGGATAAGAGGCTGATCCGCTCGGGTCGGCTCCCGAATCGAGGCTCGCTGCGCTGGCACCACAGCGCAATTTTTGCTGCCTTTTTTCTGCGCCAGCAAGAAGGAAGTCGCCGTAAAGGCAAAACACAATGTAAGGCGGACAACCAAAAGCCTCGACGCGGATGCGCGGACAAAACAAAAAGGCCGGGAGAAGCAACGCTTCTCCCGGCCCGTTCTTTCAAAAACAGGGTCAGTCCGTTTAGATGACCTTGTTGAGCGGATACTCGATGATGCCCTCGGCGCCGAAGCTGACCAGACGGGGGATCAGTTCGCGGACGATCTTCTCCTCGACCATGACCTCCACGGACAGCCAGTTGGGGTCCTGGAGCTCGGCCACGGTGGGGGAGTTCAGGGACGGGAGCGTGCCGTTGAGTTCGGCCAGCTTGTTCTTGGGCAGGTTCATCTTCAGGCCGACCATCTTGCCGGCGCGCAGGGCGCCCTGAAGCAGCAGGTTGATTTCCTCGATGAGCTGGCGCTTTTTGGGGTCGGCCCAGGCGTCCTTGTTGGCGATGATCTGGGTGTTGGTCTGCATCAGCTCGGCGATGATCCGCAGGCCGTTGGCCTTGATGGTCGTGCCGGTCTCGGTGATCTCGACGATGCCGTCGCACAACCCCTCGACCACCTTGGCCTCGGTGGTGCCCCAGGAGAACGAGACGTCCACGTTGATGCCCTGGGACTCGAAGTACTCCTTGGTGAAGCCCATGAGCTCGGTGGAGATCTTCTTGCCGTCCAGGTCCTCGGGCCGCTTGTACGGGGAATCGCCGCGCACGCACAGCACCCAGCGGGCCTTGCGGTTGGAGACCTTGGAGTAGATCAGGTCGTCGACCACGACCACGTCGGACTTGTTCTCGCGGATCCAGTCCATGCCGGTCAGGCCGACATCGAAGGTGCCGTTCTCGACGTACATGGACATCTCCTGGGCACGGGCCAGGGAGCACTTGATGCGGTCGTCGTCGATATCCGGGAAGTAGTTGCGCTCGTGCAGCTTGATCTTCCAGCCGGCCTTTTCAAACAGTTTTATGGTCGCGTCCTGGAGGGAGCCCTTGGGAACGCCGAGTCGGAGGAATTGTTCACTCATTTCTTATATACCTCTTTGGGGTCGAAGACGTAGGGCGAGCATTCGCTCTCCACGCCGTCCTTGAGTTCGCGGTAGAAGCAGGAGCGGTAGCCCTTGTGGCAGGCCGCGCCGCCGATCTGCTCGATCAGAAGTACCAAGGTGTCGTCGTCGCAGTCAATGCGGATGGACTTCACCTTCTGCGTATGGCCCGAGGTACCGCCCTTATGCCATAACTCCTGACGGCTGCGGCTCCAGTAATGGGCCTCGCCGGTCTCCAAGGTCTTATCCCATGAAGCCTCGTTCATGTAGGCCATCATCAGGACCTCGCCGGTCTCGGCGTCCTGGGCGATGGCGGGCACAAGTCCGTTCATCTTTTCGAAATCTGGTCTGATCACTGCGGTACCTCGTATCAGATGTGTTTCATCGGCCCGGTATTGGGCCGGGGCAGGCTATATAGCCAATGCATTGCCAAAGCGCAACCTGCGCGCCCGGGCGTCACCCGATCGTCACCGGCCGTCCCGCTCCCGGAGGAGCTTGACCGTGAGCTTGCCCATGCCGCGCGCCGCGAACCCGATGCCGTAAACGAAGAAGATCACGGCCACGATCAGGGAGACGCGCGACAGCGGGTCGCCCGGTGCGCCCATGTGGGCCGCTCCGGCCAGGGCGCAGAACACGCCCGCCAGGCACAGGGCGGAAAAAAGCAGGTCCATGGGCGCGGTCTCGTCCTTGTACGCCTTGATCCACCGCCTGACCCGGCTGCGCCGGACCGCTGGGTCCAGGTTGCGCACCCGGTTGGGCAGGACCCGGCTGAAACCGAAGCTCGGCCCGGTCTGTTCGCGCTGGATGGCCTTCATGGACCGGGTCAGCACGGCCACGTACTGGACCAGGACGAACAGGACCGCGCCGAACAGGACGTTCATGCCGAGCGCCACCGGCCCGGGGATGGCCACGCCCATGGCCTCGGCGTTGCGGAAGGTCAGGGGCACGAAATCGTACAGCCCGTGGAACAGGATGGACAGCAGCAGCGCCTTGGCGTAGAGCCCGCTGCGCTCGCCGCGCGAGAAGGCCGCCAGCCCCACGTGGTAGCCCATGACCGCGCCGACCAGGGCGTGGCACGGCACGGCCAGGAACGCCCGGCCCACGGCCACGTGCATGCCCCCGTCCAGGACGTAGAGCAGGTTCTCGGCCGTGGCGAAGCCCAGCGACACGGTCACCCCGTAGACGATGCCGTCCATGGGCTCGTCAAAGGCCGGGTGGTTGACGCAGTAGCGCCGCAGCACGATGAACTTGAAGGCCTCCTCGGGCAGGGCGGCCAGGAGAAAGGCGTGGGTCGCGCCGACCACGTAGGGGTTGTCCGCAGGCAGACCCGAGGCCACCAGGGACAGGAACGGATAGAGCAGGTAGATGCCCAGGACGATGAGCACCCCGAGGAGAAAGGACGAAACCAGGGCTCCGGCCGGTTCCGGATACTTGTCGCTCGACACGAACAGCCAGAGCAGCACGGCGGACGGCACCACGGCCATGAGGAAGAGCAGAAAATCCACGGCAGCCCCTTGTCAGGTTTGAACGCGACCCGTATTGGATAGCCGACGCCGGGCTGCGCGGTCAACGTTTACCCCCCGGCGGGAATCTGCTAAACCTCGCCTCACGCAACCCATACAAGGAGATACGGACATGCCCGTTCGTTCCAAGGATAGTTTTCTGGTTTTCGGCTCCCCCCTCATCGGCCAGGAGGAGATAGACGAGGTCGTGGCCTCCATGAAGTCCGGCTGGCTCGGCACCGGCCCCAAGGTGGCCCGGTTCGAGAAGGACTTCTCCGCCTATGTCGGGGCCTCCCACGCGGCGGCCTGCAACTCCTGCACCGCCGCCCTGCACCTCTCCCTGGTGGCCTTGGGGCTTGAGCCCGGCGACGAGGTCATCACCACCCCGCTGACCTTCTGCGCCTCGGTCAACGCCATCATCCACGCCGGGGGCACGCCCGTGCTGGCCGACGTGGACCCGGTCTCCCAGAACATCGACCCGGAGGCCGTCCGCGAAAAGATCACCTCGCGCACCAAGGCCATCCTGCCCGTGCACTTCGCGGGCCGTTCCTGCGACATGGACCCGATCATGGCCATCGCGAACGAGCACGGCCTCAAGGTGGTCGAGGACTGCGCCCACGCCATCGAGACCACCTACAAGGGGCAACACGCGGGCACCTTCGGCGACTTCGGCTGCTTCTCGTTCTACGTGACCAAGAACGTCTGCACCGGCGAGGGCGGCATGGTCGTCGCCCGCGCGGAGGCGGACATCCAGGACATCAAGGTGCTCGGCCTGCACGGCATGTCGGCCGACGCCTGGAAACGGTTCTCGGACGAGGGATACAAGCACTACCAGGTGGTCCATGCCGGGTTCAAATACAACATGATGGACCTCCAGGCGGCCATCGGCATCCACCAGCTCAAGCGGGTGGAAGAGAATTTCAAGCGCCGTTGCGAGATCTGGGACATGTACCAGGAGGCGTTCCGCGCCCTGCCCGTGGGCACCCCGGCCCCGGAAGAGCCGGACACCCGCCATGCCCGGCACCTGTACACCCTGATGATCGACCCCGTGGCCTGCGGGCTGGACCGCGACCAGTTCCTGGTCCGCCTGACCAAGGAGAACATCGGCGCGGGCGTCCACTACCTGGCCGTGCCCGAGCACCCCTACTACCGGGACCGCTACGGCTGGAAGCTAGAGGACACCCCCCACGCCGTGGCCCTGGGCCGCGAGACCCTGAGCCTGCCGCTGTCCGCCAAGCTGACCGACGACGACGTAGCCGACGTGATCGAGGCCGTGAACCTCTGCCTGGGGGCCTAGCGCCGCAACGCTCGGAAGACAGCATGCCGGCCGCCCAGGGAGAGGTTCGCCCTTCCGCCGCGCCTAGTCCGTCTCCTCGTCCCGCAAAAAGGGCGTATGGGCAACGGCGAGCAGGATGCCCTCCGGGCTGAGGAAACGCGTGACGGTCTGCCCCCAGGGCTCTTCCCGCAGGCGCGTCAGGAGTTCATACCCGTGCGCTTCCAGGATTTTCGTCGCGGATTCGATATCGGCGACGTCGATCTCGAGCCACGCCTGCGGCACGGGCAGGTTCTCTGGCCATTCGGGCTTGCCGAAGCAGGAGAGCGCCGCCTTGTCCAGCGGCCAGAGCGCAAAGTGCTTCACTCCCTGGATGTCCGCCGAATACAGATAACCCGAGTACCCTTCGATCGAGGCCAGCGGCAGGCCCAGGATATCCTTATAAAGCCGTTCACTCTTCTCCTGGTCGGTCACAATGGGTCCGAACCCGGCGACAAACAATACGTTGATTCCATCCGGCATGGTATGCGGCATATGTATCTCTCAGTGTGTTAAGGGGGGTTCTTCTTTTACCGGCGCAAGAATATCCTGCACCGTCCTTGAAGGCAGGCGTCTTTTCCCGCTGCGATCCGCGGCGGATGCATGCGGGGGCGGTGTCGGCCGATGGGGCCTACCCGGCCCCGGCCAGTCGGTTCCTGCCGTCCGCCTTGGCGGCTGACAAGAACTGGTCGGCGCGGGAGACCATGGAGGCGGCGCTGTCCGCGTCCGTGTTGTCGGCCAACCCCATGGACAGGGTGACCTTCAGGCCGGAATGGAACTCTTCCCAGGGGTATTCCTCCACGGCGCGGCGGATGTTCTCGCAGGCGATGGCCGCCTTGTCGCGGACGGTGTTGGTGAACAGGACCACGAACTCCTCGCCCCCGTACCGGGCGACCACGTCGCTCTTGCGGGTGTTCCGGGTGAACAGCTCGGCCACCTTTTCCAGGACCATGTCCCCCACCTCGCGGGAGAAGGTCTCGTTCAGGATCCGGAAATGGTCCAGGTCCCCCATCACGAGGGACATGGGCTGCTCATAGCGCTTGGCGCTCTCGAAGAACTGCCGGGCCTGCTCGTCGAAATGGCGGCGGTTGTACAAGTTGGTCTGGGGGTCGAGCACGGACAACTCGCTTATTTCGAGATGGCAGCGGGCCAGCTCCTGGCGCATGACGTTGTAGGCCTCGATCAGTTCGCCCATCTCGTCGTCCTCGGGCACCTCGATGCAGGCATCTTCGCCCTCCCTGTCGCACGTGGAACGCAAGGACCCGATCAGGCTCCGTGTCGGGGCGGACTGCCGCCACCCGAAGGCCAGCGCCAAGAGCGCGGCGAGCACGGTCGCGACCGCCCCCCCGATGATCAAGGCCGAATCGGCCATGCCGAGGAAGGCAGCGTCGCCCGCCACCAGCCGTCCCAGGCCCGTGTGCGCGGCCAGGGCCACCACCTTGCCGTCCACGATCACGGGCAGAGCCCGGGCCAGGACCTCGCCGGGCACGGTCTCCCCGGCCTTGAACCCGCCAGCCGGGAACAGGACCTTCCCCGCCTCGTCCAGGGCCAGGAACCGGAACGGCTGGCCCTGCCACCGCCTGGTCGCTTCGGCCGGGGCCGCAAAGGTGCTGAACGGCATCATATGCATGGCCCGCTCCAGGCCGCCGTACCGGCCGGCGTACTCCGCCAGGTCGGCGCGGAACAGCGCGAGCTCCTCCTGCAGGGCGTACTCCCTGAACTCGCTCCGGATCATGTCCCGTGCGATGAACAGGGCCGTCAGGCAGCTTACGAGACCGATGAATACGTAACTCGCGGTCAGCTTGGATTGCATGTGCATGGGTTGGTCCCCTGGTTCTGGCTGTCATAAGGGCTGTCCGTACAATACGGACTCTTGCCCAAGTCCGCAGCACAGTCAATTATTACCCTCCCGGCCATAAAAAAAGCCCGGCGAACCGGGCTCTTCGTACCGCTTCCGCGCGGGGCTAGCAGTCGTGGAAGTCCTTGTTGATGTAGAAACAGAGGTCGAAGAGATTCTGGACCATCTCGTCCACCATGCCTTCCCGACTCGCGACGCCCGCCTCCACGCTGACGGTCTTGTTCACGATCTTGGAGAAGAGCATGCCGATGAGCTGGTCGTCGTACAGGGTCCAGTACTTGCTCCCCGAGGGAAATTTCTTGTCGAATCCGTGGTAATACATACGGCGTGCTCCGATGATGCTTGATGGTTCCGGCCGATGCCTACTTATCGGCCGCGCGGGCCTTCCGCTTTATGCCCGTTCGCGAGATTGTTGCCGCATGAATTCAGCCGGTTACCCCACAGTCGCGACGCCGCCTGGCGCGGCCCCGCACGCGGCCGCGATCGCGCTTCTCTCCCTGTTTCCAAAACGATGCCACAGGGATGCCAAGTTGCGAAATTGTTGCCCATATGTAACACTGATTGTTACAGACATGGGGTATAGCAGTCCCAATCACACCGAAAGGAGTCAACAGTGTCAGCCCAGAAAATCCTGGTGGTCGAAGACCACAGAGACACGCGTGAACTGCTGAAATACAACCTCACCGCCGCCGGGTTCGACGTGGCCGCAGCCGAGGACGGCCAGCTCGGCCTGAACCTGGCCCACGCCTTCAAGCCCGACATCATCCTGCTCGACCTGATGATGCCCGGCACAGACGGCCTTGAGGTCTGCCGCCAACTCAAGGGCGACCCCGGCACGGCCCGCATCCCGGTCATCATGCTCACCGCCAAGGGCGAAGAGGTGGACAAGATCGTGGGCCTGGAGCTCGGGGCCGACGACTACGTGGTCAAACCCTTTTCCCCGCGCGAGCTGGTCCTGCGCATCAAGGCGATCCTGCGCCGCTACGGCGCACCCGAACCGAACGCCCCCAAGCTGTGGGAGCGCGAAGGGCTGCGCATCGACTTCGAAGCGCACCAGATCACCATCGACGGCGAGGAGACGGCCCTCACGGCCACGGAGTTCAAGCTCCTGACCGTGCTCGTGTCCGGCGCGGGCAAGGTCCAGACCCGTGACAACCTCCTGGATACGGTCTGGGACACCCATTTCGAGGGCTACTCCCGCACCGTGGATACCCACGTACGCAGGCTGCGCCAGAAGCTCGGCCCCTACGCCCCCTGGATCGAGACCATCCGGGGCGTGGGCTACCGCTTCAAGGCCTAGCCCGGCACCCGACGCCAAAGACGAAACCCCGACGAGTTCAACTCGCCGGGGCTTTTCTATTGGTGCCGGATGGCCGGGGCTCGGCTTGAAGCTTGCGGGAAGAGGTAGTAGCGCCGGGGGATTGTCCGCGCATCCGCGACGGGGGTGTGGCGGTTCGCCTCGCGACGGGCCTTGTTAAACGCGGGAGAATGTCCGCGCATCCGCGTCGGTGCTTTCGACTGTCCGCCTTATTTTTGGATTTCGCCTTTACGACGACGTCCTTTTCCGCAGGCGCGCTCTTACGCATGCTGGCCGCGAGCACGCCGTACGCCCCCAAGTACAAAGGGCGCGCCAAAGGCGCGCTCTCCAACAGGGGCGCGGGGCGGAACCCCGCAATCCCTAAGCTAGTCGTTGCCCAGGGTTATCTGGAACGCAATGGAATAGAGATGGTCGAAGAAGTCCACGTACTCCACGGGAATGTGCTTGGGCACATTGATCCTCGACGGGGCGAAGTTGATGATGCCCCGGATGTTGGCCTCCACCAGGTGGTTGGCCGCGCGCTGGGCGCGATCCGGCGGCGTGGCGATGATGCCGATCTCGAGGTTGAGTTCGGGAGCCTGCTCCTTGAGGTGCGTGGGACAGACGATCTCCATGCCCTCGAACTCGAGCCCGATCTTGTCGGGGTCGCAGTCGAAGGCCGCGCAGATCTTGAACCCGCGCTTCTCGAAATCGTGGTGCCTGAGCAGGGCACTGCCCATGTTGCCCACGCCGATCAGGGCGCACTTCCACTGCCGGTCGATGCCGAGCGACTGCTTTATGGAGGTGATCAGCTCCTGGACGTAGTAGCCTACGCCGCGGACGCCGAACTCACCGAAGTAGGCAAGGTCCTTCCGGATCTGGGACGAGTTGACCGAGCAGGCCCGGGCCAGACGCTCCGAGGAGATAACCTCGTTGCCGTCCCGCAGCAGGTTCTCGAGGACCTGGATGTAGACGGCAAGCCGTCCGATGGTCGCTTTGGGGATGTGTTCGCTTTTCATATCTTATTGCTCTTCCCGGTCAAGATTGGCCCAGCCATGTGAAAATCTGAACGTGAAAGAGGCTGAAAAAGGGAGGCCGAAGCCTCCCCTTCAAAAGCTTTTCGTAAACCTGAAACTAGACGACGAAGAGCAGGATCAGGTTGACGACCAGGGCGTAAATGGCCAGAGACTCGATGAAGGCCAGGCCCAGGATCAGGGTGGTGGACAGCTGGCCACCGGCTTCGGGGTTGCGGGCGATGCCTTCGCAGGCGCCCTTCACGCCCATGCCCTGGCCGATACCGCACAGACCGGCGGCGATGCCCATGCCGATGGCGGTGGCGTAAGCCTTGGCGGCCATGACCGGGTCAGCGGCGCCTTCGGCGGCGAAAGCGACGGAAGAAACCAGGACCATAGCCAGGGTGGTGAACAGAATCTTAGCAGTTTTCATGTAAATCCTCCAAAATGGATACGTAATATTGTTTTGGTCCAAGGACCATTTCCCCAAGTTAAGCAGTCTTCCTCTAGTGAGCGTGCTCGATGGCACCCTGCAGGTACAGCATGGTCAGCATGAAGAAGATGAATGCCTGAATGGTCTTCGCCAGGATGAACAGGAAGTACATCGGCAGGGAGCCGAAGACCGGCGCCAGGAAGAACATCAGGATCAGGACGATTTCCTCGCCGCGGATGTTGCCGAAGAGACGAAGCGTCAGGCTGAGCGGACGGGCAAGGTGGGAGATCGGCTCAAGGATGAGCATGAGCGGGGCCAGGAAGCCGACCGGGCCCATGAAGTGCTTGATGTAGCCGAAGCCCCATTTCTTCATGCCCACGAACTGGTAGAAACAGAACACGATGATGGCCATGGCCGCCGGCGTGTTGATGTTCGCGGTGGGCGCGTCGCAGCCCGGCACCAGGCCGAGCCAGTTCATGCCCAGGATGAAAATGAAGATGGTGACCAGGAGCGGGATGAACTGACGGCCTTCTTCGCCCAGGTTGGCGACAACGAAGTCCTCCAGCCCGCCGATGATGGTCTCGAACACGTTCTGCATGCCGCCGGGAACCAGCTGCAAGCGGCTGCGGACCATCATGCCCAGGCCAAGGATGATGGCCATGACCAGCCACATGTAGAGCACGTGGTTGATGCTGTCCACATGGAGAGCCTGTTCAACGTGCGCGCCCCAGTGACCGATGCTTTTCAGCATGTCCATGTACAAGAGAGGATGCGGCAACCCGCCCGAAAAACCCATATCGAAGCCTCCTTAAAGCAGCTCGGCTATTTCTTCCCCAACTGACTCAGACCCGTTGCCGTGATGTTGATGACCACGGTGCCCAGACCCGCTATCAACCCCCAGTGGGGAACCCGTTCGACTCCGATCAGCCACCAGAGGGCCAGCCCGCTCAGAGTCATTTTTCCCATGAATATGACAAACAGTAGATATGGTCCTCGCTTCTGATCGTACACCAACGACTGGGTCACGCGGGCGAGCGTCCAGAAGTTGACCAGGGCGATGACCGCCCCCGCCAGATAGGCCAGGGACCACCGGGAAAACAGTGTTACCAGCATGATCACTAGAGAGGACCCCAGCGACACATAAATCTGATTGCGGACAACGATGCGTACGTCCGGTTTGGTGAAGCCGCTCCTGACGAGCAGCCGCTCAAGCCTTTGGTTCATCCTGCCCAGCACTCTTTTCTCCGTCCTGTTTCAAAGAACTTGCTTTACTTGCCTCTTCACGCCTCTGGAGACGTCGGAAATCCTCGAACATCATCTTGAACCCGGCGATCACCCCCAAAAAGAAGAAGATCATGATCAGCCAGGGCTTGGTCCCGAAGTAGTCATCCAGGAAATACCCGATGGTCAGGCCGACGACGGTGGCCGACACGATGTGCAGTCCCATCGTTCCGGCGACGCCACCCAGCTGGGTGATCCT
Source organism: Pseudodesulfovibrio karagichevae (assembly GCF_041414475.1). Lineage (NCBI taxonomy): Bacteria > Pseudomonadati > Thermodesulfobacteriota > Desulfovibrionia > Desulfovibrionales > Desulfovibrionaceae > Pseudodesulfovibrio > Pseudodesulfovibrio karagichevae. The sequence continues at coordinate 3,799 of NZ_JBGLYH010000059.1, read as the reverse complement.
GACCACCTTGTCGTCTTTTGAAAAGAGCATGTTCGAACCTCGCGAAGATTGTTTCCCACGCACGCCAAAGGCTGTCAAACACCCTGCACCGGCATTTCGTGCAATCCTTCACAAGTGGAGGAGAAGTAGCACACGCCGTCGATTCCCGTCAACGTATTTTTCCGAAACGACGGGACTTTTCCGCGCTTTGAACCGTGCCCACAATGTCAGTGGTTCCGGCTGGTTAAGCCTAAAAAACAGGCTGTATGTGAAAATTATCCCGTTTTTTGTTCCGGGTGGGTAAAAAAGCGGGTGGACGCCAGCGTCCACCCGCAGAATTCTCCGCTTTTCGAACCGCCGGGCTCCCTATTTCGGGTCGCCCACGTCCACCACCTTGACCATGAACTCCTTGACCCCCTCGGGCGGGGCGAAGAACACGGCCATGAACGGCGTGGACGCACCGGGCCGGATGAAGGTGTTGTTGGACAGGATGCCCACGTCCGAGGCCAGGCCGTCCTTGATCTCCTTCTCGGTCTGCACCTGAAGCTGGAACTGGGAGAGCACGTTGCCGCACAGGAAGGACTGGGAGGTCAGGACGTTGTTGGACGCGTCGTAGAGGATGACCTCGACCTTGATCCGCTCCTTGGGCTTGGAGAACTTGTTGACCGCCTTGCCCTCGACCACGAACAGGTTGCCCACCTTTTCGTTGGCCACGTAGTACTGCTTGACGTTCTTGAGCTCGATCTTGCGCACGCGCTCGGCCGGGGACTCGCCCGGGGCCGGCTCTTCGTCGCCGCCGGTCTTCTCCATGAACAGCTGGCCCACGAAGGGCACGTTCTTGAGCATGTCGCCCAGGTCCACGCCCGCATAGGACCAGACCCGGAAGTAGATGGCCGCGCCGATGCCCACCGCCAGAACGAGCAGGACGATCAGGCAGCCCAGGGATTTCCGGCTGCCGGGCTCGGGCGCCTCGTCGAGCTCCAGGCTGCCGCCCAGCCCGCCCGTCACGCCGTCGTCCTCTTCCTCCCTGTCCCCGTCCTCGTCCGCGCCGAACAGCGCCTTGGAGTCGTCGGTCTCGGCCTCGTCGTTGTCCTCGAAGAGATCACCGTCGTCCTCATCGCCTTCGTCGGCGAACAGATCGTCGGCGTCGTCGCCCCCGCCGCCCTCGTCGGCGAACAGGTCGTCGGACTCCTCGTCCTCTCCGCCCAGGTCGGCGAACAGGTCGTCCTCGTCCTCCCCGGCCTCGGCCGGGGCCTCGGGCTCCTCGTCGGCGTCGTCGAACAGGTCGTCCGTGTCGGGCATGTCCTCCACGACCTCGTCGGCCCTGTCGGACGCCGGGGGCTCGGGCTTGCCGGGCGCTTCGTCCGCGATGCCGGCGGCCACGTCGTCAAAGGTCTCGTCGAACGCCTCGCCCGCGTCGGTGCCCACGCCGCTGCCTTCATCCTCGAGCAGGGCCTCGACCTCCTCTTCGGGAGACGCCGGGGGCAGCTCGACCTTGAACACATGCGCGCACTTGGAGCATTTGACCTTGGCCCCGGAGGCAGGAATTTTCTCATCGGGCAGATTGTAGCTGGTCTCGCAATTCGGGCAGGTGACGATCATAGCAAGATCTCCAGAAAATCCGGTTAATTGGCTCTAAGACTCGTTGGACAGCTCGAAAATTCCGCCCAATTCCCTGTACCGCTCGTCATAGTCCAGGCCATAGCCGACGATGAACCCGTCGCTCAGCTTGAAACCGGCGAAATCGACGGTCACGGCTTTTTCCCGTCGCTCATGCTTATCAATAAGCGCACAAATTTTCAAACTCTTTGGGTTTCTCCGCCTGAGCACGTGGAGCAGGAAGTCCATGGAGTGGCCGGTGTCCACGATATCCTCGATGACCAGGACGTCCTTGCCCTCGATGGATATCTCCAGATCCTTGGAGAAGACGATGTCCTCGGAGCGGGACGTGGCCGAGCCGTAGCTGGCCAGCCGCACGAAGTCGATCTCGATCTCCCGGTCGATTCTGCGGATGATGTCCGCGAAGAAGAGGAACGCGCCCTTGAGCACGCAGATGCAGACCAGGGGCTCGTCGCCGGAGTAGGATTCGGTGATTTCGCGGCCGAGTTCCACATTGCGTTCGGCGATCTGCTCGGCTGTGATGAAGGGTGTGAGTTTGTGTGCCATTGCGCTGTCGGGGGTTTACAGGTTGATGATCATGGCCACTTCGTTGCAGTGGTCCGGGAACCTGGGGCAGTTGAGGCAGTCCAGGAATATCTTCTGATTCAGGGTGTCCATCTCCTCCTGCACGAAGCCGACCTTCGCGAAGAAGCCGGGGACCTCGGTCAGGGTGTAGACCTTGTAGATGCCGAGCGTGACCGCCTCGGACAGGCAGGCCTCGACCAGCTTGCGCCCGAGGTTCTTGCCCCGGTGGGTCGAGGTGACCACCAGGGAGCGGATCTCGGCCAGATTGTCCCAGATGATGTTCAGGGCGCAACAGCCGATGATCGTGCCGTCGTCGTCCGTGACCACCAGGAAATCCCGCAGGTGGGAGTAGAGCTGGCTGAACGACCTTGGGAGAACCAGGCCGTCATGCTGGTCGGTGAGCATGAGCAGCCCGTGGATGGCCTTGACGTCCTCTATGCGTGCCTTGCGGATCATGTACTTCTACTGGTTGAGTTTGTCGGCCATGGCGCCGAGCATGGAGGCGGGGAACACCCCTGCCTGGGAAAAGATCTGTTTGCCGGTCTTGTCGAAGATGACCAGGGTGGGGATGGCCTCCACCCGGAACTTGCGGGCCAGGTCCTGGTTGCCCCAGTAGACGGGCACGTCCATGGGGTGCTTGGCCATGTACCGGTCGAGCGCGTCCTCGCTCTCGTCCACGGACAGGGCCACAAGGTTCAGCCGTTCGCCCTTGTCCTTTTGCAGCGCTTCCAGTTCGGGAATCTGCTGCTTGCAGGAGGGGCACCAGGAGGCCCAGAAGAAGAGCATGGTGGGCCTGCCCGCGTTGGCCTTGAGATATTGGTCGAGTTCGGCCTCGCCCATGAAGGGGAAGGAGCCGTTGGCGGACGAGGCCGCCGCGTGGGAGGGGGCCATGGCCGCCCCGCCGGTCTTGGCGTCGTCGCCGGATTCGCCCGAACAGGCGGTCAGGGCCAGAAGCCCCAGGGCCAGGGCGGTGATAAGCCACATTTTTTTCATGAAGCACCTCGGGAGTGGTTTTGGCCACTCTACCAGAGTTGAATACCAAATTGAAGTAAGGCCCTCTCTCAAAACACTTGACCGCCCCCTTGGTCAAGAAACTTTCTCGGGACGGCCTCCGATAGCGGCGCATCTGCACATTTTTTCCAGGGGGCTTTCATCCTCACGTATGCCGCAATACGCTGCGGTGAAAGCCCCCTGGAAGAAAATGCACGGCTGACCCACTCTCGACAAATCCGCAGGACAGCGGATTTGGGCGTTGCGGTCTTTCCACAACGCCTCGTAGGGGTGAGCCCCAGGACGGGGCGAATCAAAGCCTATACCGAGGACGGTGGGCTGGCGGAGAGCCGCTGTCGGGTGCTGCGCACCCGAATCGCTCCAGGGGGTGACGGGGACCTCGCACAAGGTTGAGCGAGAGGGCGTCTTGGGCGGCCCACCCCGCGAAGCGGCACCAAAAAGTTTAGGAAGGGAGAGGGGATGGGGGTCCGGGGGAAGGGGGGAGGAAAACCCTTTTCAAACGGCATTATGTAGGAGCCGCACAACCGAATAACACCAATTGACTATAGCCCATTGTTGACTCAAGTTCGTCAAGAGAGGTACCACTTGTATAAATAGGGTGTTACAAATGAGAAAAACGAACTTT
>NZ_JBGLYH010000058.1:0-24081 GCF_041414475.1 Pseudodesulfovibrio karagichevae | reverse complement strand
GATGGGAATGGGGGTCTGGGGGAAGGGGAAGGAAAAGCCCTTTTCAAAGGGTTTTCCTTCCCCTTCCCCCAGCCGCCGGAGGCACCCTCCCCTACCCGGCCACGGCGCGGGCGAAGAAGCGGCAGGTCAGGTCCTGCCACCAGACGAAGCCGAGTTCGGCGTCCACGTACCAGGCGGCGGTGAAGGCCTTGCGGTCGGCGGACCAGAGGCGGGCCTTTTGCGGGTCGAAGGCGGGCTCCAGGCAGAACTCGCCGGGCTCGGTGCGGCCGGTGAAGAGCGTGGTCAGCTCGGCCACGGTGGGCAGCCGCCAGTCGGTGCGGCCGCCGTATGCGTTTTTGTTCAGGCGGGCGACGTGGCTGTTCGCGCGCTCCCAGGTCAGCGGATAGCGGGAGCCGTAGCGCTCCCAGACCAGGCCACGGGTCCGCTCCAGGACCGTGCCGTCGCCCTGGTCCGCGAACTCGCCGTGGGCGTAGCACTCGGGCCGCCACAGCTCGTCCAGGCCGAAGGCCGCCCGCCCCTGTTTGAGACCGGCCTTGAGCGGCTTGGACCGTGGCGGCGGGCAGGTCTTCAGGGGTTCGGGCCCGGCCAGGTCCGGGGCCGCGCAGACGGCGTCGCGCTGTCTGAGCCAGCGGGCTTCGAGTTCGTCCAGGGCCGCGAGCAGGGCCGGGCCATCCGGGAACCGGGCTGCCGGGTCGCGGGCCAGAGCCGTGGCGAAAAAGTCGTCCCAACTTTGATCGAGATCGGCGTGAACCTCACGGATGGAGGACGCGCCCTTCTCGTTCGGCAAGCGGCCGGTAAGCATGCGGTACAGGGTCACGCCCACGGAATAGAGATCCGAACGCTCGTCCGCGGACTCGGGGTCCGCCTCCTGCTCGGGCGCGGCGTAGTACGGCGAGCCCACGACCATGCCTTTGGGATGTGCGGTGCGTTCGCCGCGCAGCTTGGACAGGCCGAAGTCGATGAGCTTGACCGTGCCCGGCCCGCCCTGGTCCTCGGCGAGCATGACGTTGAACGGCTTGACGTCGCGGTGGATGAGGCCCTCGTAGTGCAGCCGGTTCAGGCCGCTGGTCATGCCCCGCGCGATGGACAGGGAGGTCTCCACTCCGAGGGGCCGGGACTCGCGCTCCACCTCGTAGGTCTCGCCCATGAGCACCCCGAGGTTGCCGCAGAAATACTCCATGGTGAAATGCGGGGGCGCAGGGTTGCCGCCCCCGTTCACGCCGCCCACGTCGAGCACGGCGGCCAAGTTGGGGTGGCTGATGGAGGCCATGGCCGAGGCCTCCTTGAAGAACATCTCCCGGAGGGCGTCCCCGCCGACCAGGTCCTCCATGATCTCGACGGGCCTGAGCACCTTGAGGGCCACGATGCGCCCGGTCACGGGCATGGCCGCCTTGTACACCGCGCCCATGCCGCCCCGGCCGAGCAGGCCGCGTATCTCGTATCGTCCTATGCGCATGGCCGCAGGGTAGCTCAAGGGGTCGGTCCGCGTCCATCCTGGGTTTGTCGGCGGACCGGGTGGCCGCCAGGGAGGATGACGGGAGAGAGGCGGACGCCACCCTGCCCTGACGGGGCGGGGACCTCGGTCCCCGCCCCTGACCGGGATGGGTTCCGGGGCCGATCCCCGGAATTCCCGAACAGCCTACACCCTGTTTTTGCGAAAACGCGGTTTCGGGAAAGAATGGCGGAAAAAAACAGCCGATAGGCATAAAAAAACAGCTTGACGGGGTTGGCCGCGACCCGCCGGAACGGTACGGTAAAACCCGTCCGGGTCACGGCTTGCCAAGGCCCCCTCTTGACGTTTACTTTAGACATACTCTAGACATATACGCCACAGAGAAAGAACAGGGAGTTATCCATGAAGAAATCCATACTGGCCCTGGTGATGCTGGCCGCGACCGCCCTCGTCCTCGGCGGCTGCTTCCGCAAACACATCGAATCCGCGCCGCCGGTGAAACAGCCCGCGCGGCAGTCCCAGGCCGCCGAGCCGCCCGTCATCGAGGAAACCTACGTGGTGGGCGAGGAAAAACCTTTGGATGCGCCCATTGACGAGGTCTACGAGGTAGACGCCGCCAAACAGGCCGGGACCGGGGGACCGGCTGTGGGCGAGGCCGATCTGGCCGAGGAGCCACTGCCCGACGCGGACCAGCTCAAGCATGAGGCCGAGACCGCAGCCGCCCAGGGCACGCCTCCAGCCACGGAGCCGACCGTCAAGCCGACGGCAAAAACCACCGTGAGCGCCGCCGAACCGGCCCCGGTGCGGGCTCCCGCCAATCCGGAGGACGAGATCGTCGGCATCGGGGATGAGGGGGATATGCCCGGCGCCACAAGGGCCGACACCCCGGCAGCGGCACCGACCATGGCCGCAGGAGGCCCGTATTACGTGCAGGTGGGCGCGTTCTCGGACGAGAAAAACGCGAACAGAGCCCTCGAGCGTCTCATTGCGGACGGCTACAAGGGCTCTGTGGTGGTCAAGACCGACGAGGGGCTGTTCCGCGTGCAGGCGGGTTCGTTCCCGGACGAGGCCACGGCCGGGGCCGCCCTGGACAAACTGAGGACGGACTACCCCAAGGGGTTCGTGCTGAAGAAGCCATAAGTCCGGGGTTGACCGAACTTTCGGGCCGGGTGTCGTCACTCGGCCCTTTTTTTGCGTCTTCGGCCTAGGGATTCAGTTCGGCCCGGAACTTGCGGGACAACCGGAACACGACCACCTTGCGCGGGGGCAGGGTGATGGTCTGGGTCGTCTGGGGGTTGCGGCCCTTGCGGGCGCGCTTGTCATACGCCTCGAACTTGCCGAAACCGGAGATCAACAGAGCATGGTCCTTCTTGACGGACTTCTTCATGATCTCGAGGATGGTCTCCACCAGGTCCTTGATCTCGGCGCGGTTTTTGTCGGTGCGTTCGTAGATGTAGTCCACGATTCCGGCTTTGGTGAGAGTGCTCATCGATTGCCTCCAAAAAGGGTTTTCAATAACTTACTTCAGCAATCCCGCGATAGTGGCCGCGAGTTTCTGCATGTCGTCCGGGTCGTCGTAGGAAGACTGGGCCCACAGTTTCAGGCCGTCGTCCGAGAACCTCGGTATGAGATGAAAATGCGCGTGATGAACCAGTTGCCCTGCCGCCTCGAAGTTGTTCTGCATGAGGTTGAGCCCTTCGGCGCCGGTGGCCTCCATGACCGCGCCGCCCACTGCGGACAGGGCCTGGATCAGGTCGTTGCCGAGCGCCGGGGGGATGTCCATGAGCGTCGGATGGTGGTCCTTGGGCAGCACCAGAGCATGGCCCGGATGCACGGGCGCGATGTCCAGAAAGGCCAGGACCGTGTCCGATTCAAAGACCTTGGCGCAGGGGATTTCCCCGGCCACGATCTTGCAAAAAATACACTCGGAATCCGCAATCGGCATTCGTCTTATTCCTCCGTCAAGGGCGAATTCCAAGCGTTTCAAGCGCATGGAATCCACGGCCTTGCGATGACAGTTTTTGACCGTTACTCGTATTCATACTAGGGATATCCAGTTAAATCAAGTCAGTTCGTCCGATTTTCTGAAAACCCCCGTCCGGCAAGGGCTGCCGAGAAGTCTAGATATAGTCTGAAAAATCGGACAGTTGACATAACCCAGGTGATTGAAATCGTTGTTTAACTCAATTGTGAAACAATTTCAGCCTGTTGTGGTGCCCGTTGAGAAAAGTCCCGCCATTGCGGGCAAATAAGGCGAACCGAGGGGAAATAATCAGGTTTTCGGACGGGCCGGAACGCCCACCACGGTCAGGCCCGGCGGCACGTCGCCCAGGACCACCGCGCCCGCACCGGCCACGGCCCGGTCGCCCATAGCCACGCCGGGCAGCACTGCGGCGCCGAGCCCGACCAGCGCGCCCGCCCCGATGCGGGCCGCACCGGCCACCTTGGCCCCCGGCGCGACGTGGGCGTGGCTCCCGACGCGGCAGTCGTGTTCCGTGACGCTGCCCGTGTTCAGGATGACGTTGTCGCCGATCTCGCTTCCGGTGTTGACGATGGCCCCCGGACAGACCATGCAGCCCCGCCCCAGGACCACGTCCGGGGCGAGGATGGCCGAGGGGTGGATGGCGTTGACCATGTTTTCGCCCTGAGCCGCGAAGTGCGCGAAGAGGCGCTCCCTGGTGGCGTTGTCGCCCACGGCCACCACCAGGCCGTCGTGGGGGATGGACCCGACGGCGTCGTCGCCGCCGAGCACGGGAAGGCCGAGCGGGCCGGCGGTGCCCGGAGCCTGGTCCGAGGTGACGTAGCCCTGCGGCTCCATGCCGTCCATGGCCAGCAGGATATCGGCCACCACCCGGGCGTGGCCCCCGCCGCCGATAATCAGTATCTTCATGAAGGTCCCTTTGAGCCCGCCCCGTCCCGGCGAAAGGCCAGGGATTCCGGTGCGGTGGTCATGTATGGTCATATTTCGAGTCCTACCCGTTTTACTTTTTCGGTGTCAACCGAAAGCCCGTCCTTGCACACGCTTGACGCGCCGTTGCGCCGCGCGGTATCCCGGTGCCACCGAATCACGACACCACAGCGCGGGCCGGGACCGTCCGTCCGCGCACCAAGGAGCCCTACATGACCAAGACCGGCATTCTCTTTCCCGGACAGGGATCCCAGGAAAAGGGCATGGGCCGCGACGTGGCCGAGGCGGATTCCGCCGCCCTGGACCTCTGGAAGCTGGCCGAGCGCGAGTCCGGCCTGGCCCTGCGCGAAATCTACTGGGACGGCGAACCGGCCGACATGGCCGACACCCGCGCCCTGCAACCCGCCCTGACCGTGGTCAACCTGACCCTGTGGCTGGCCGTCAAGGATAAGCTCTCCCCTGCGGCCACCGCCGGGCACTCGCTGGGCGAGTTCGCCTCCCTGGGCGCGGCCGGGGTCCTCGACGTGGAGGACTGCATCCGGGCCGTGACCCTGCGCGGGCGGCTCATGGCCGACTGCGGCGGCGCGGGTCACGGCATGGCCGCCGTGGTCAAGCTGGCCCAGGACAAGGTCGAGGAGATCGTGGCCGAAGCCGTGAAACAGTCCGGCAGGGAGCTGCGCATCGCCAACTACAACACCCCGGCCCAGTTCGTGATCTCGGGCGAGGCCGAGGCGCTGGACGCGGCGGAAACGCTGGTCAAGGAGGCCAAGGGGCGGGCCATCCGCCTGGCCGTGTCCGGGGCGTTCCACTCCCCGCTGATCCGGGAGGCCGCCGACGAATTCGCCGCCTTCCTCGAAACCCTCGCCTGGAAGGCCCCCGCCTTCCAAGTCTTCCACAACGCCACGGCCCTGCCCGAGCCCGATGCGGCCTCGATCAAGGCCACCATGCAGCGCCAGATGACATCATCGGTCCTGTGGATCCAGACCATGCAGGCCATGTGGACCGCCGGGGTGCGCGAATTCATCGAGATCGGCCCCAAGGGCGTGCTCTTCAAGATGCTCAAGGCCAACCTCGGCTCCGAAGAGGAGAAGTGGTCGGGGCTGAACATCGGCAACCTCGAGCAGGCCGGGGAGCTGTAGGCTCGTGCCCCGCGCCTTCGGCATCATCGGCTGGCCGCTCGGCCACACCCTGTCCCCGGCACTGCACAACTGGGGGTTCGCCGAACTCGGCCTGGACGCGCACTATACGGCCTGGCCGCTCGAACCGGCCGACCTGCCCGCGTTCATGGAGCGCGTGCGCACCGAGCCCGTCCACGGAGTGTCCGTGACCATCCCGCACAAGCGCGCGGTCATGGCCCACCTGGACCGGATCTCCGACCGGGCGCGGGCCATCGGCGCGGTCAACACCATTTACTGGGACGGCGACGCCCTGTGCGGCGAGAACACCGACGTCATCGGCGTGGTCGCCCCCCTGCGCGGGCTCGACCCGCTGCCGGGCTCGGCCATCGTGCTCGGCGCGGGCGGCGCGGCCCGGGCCGCCGTGGCCGGGTTGCTGGAACTCGGCATCCCGCGCGTGGCCGTGGCCAACCGCACCCTGGCCAAGGCCGAGGCGCTGGCCGCCGACTTCGGGGTGGCGTGCGTCCCCTGGGACGAGCGCATGGACGCCCCCTGGGAGCTGGTCTGCAACACCACGCCGCTGGGCATGTCCGGCGACCTGGAGGGCGGGACCCCCTGGGACGCGGACCGCTTCGCGCCCGGCGCCGTGGCCTACGACATCGTGTACAATCCGCTTGAAACCCGCTTCCTGGCCGAGGCCGGGGCCGCCGGGCGCCGCGCCGTCTCGGGGCTCGAGATGTTCCTGCACCAGGGGCTGGCCCAGTTCCGGCTGTGGACCGGGCGGGACATGGACGAGGCCGGGGCGAGACGGCTGCTCCTCTCGGCCCTCGGCTCATAGACAACACAAGACAAGGACGATTCCCATGAAATGCTTCCGTCTCCAGTTCGCGCCGCTGCTGCTGGCCTGTTCCCTGATCCTGGCCCTCTCCGCCCGTCCGGCCCAGGCCGGGCCCGACCCCGTGGTCGTCATGGAAACCTCCATGGGCAGAATCATCGTCATGCTCTCCCCCAAGGACGCGCCCAAGACCGTGGCCAACTTCCTGAAGTACGTGAACGCCGGCTTCTACGACGAGACCATCTTCCACCGGGTCGTCAGGATGAGCAAGGGCGGCCAGGGCATGGCCATTGTCCAGGGCGGGGGCTACACCTTTCCGATCAGCCAGAAGCGCCCGCTGTTTCCGCCCATCCCCAACGAGTCCGCCTCCGGCCTGATGAACGTAAAGGGCACCATCGCCATGGCCCGGACCGACAATCCGGACTCGGCCACCTGCGAATTCTTCTTCAACGTCAAGGACAATCCGACCTTCGACTTCAGCCAGACCGCTTCCATGACCGGCGCGGGCTCCTATTCGCAGAAGATCAACGCCGGGTACTGCGCCTTCGGCAAGATCATCCGCGGCATGGATGTGGTGGAGAAAATCGGCGAGGTCCAGACCGCCCGGGCTGGCCGCATGGAAGACGTGCCGGTCAAACCGGTGTTCATCAAGAAGGCCTACGTGGCCAAGTAGGGAAGCGTCTCTACAGGTTGCAGAAGTCGTCGGAGCATTCGAGGAACAGGTCCCACAGGGACTGCAGCTCGACCACCACTTCGGCCGAGACCCGGTCCAGGACCGGGGACGTGATGCCCAGCCGCTCGACCACCTTGCGCGAGACCTCGTAGTTGAGGCCGTCCGCGCCGAGCCCCACGCCGATCATCTTGGCCAGCACGTTGCCCACGTGGACCAGATCCAGGACCACGTCCCGGCCGTCATACTCGTCCGGGCGCAGGTGGTGGCAGACCACCCTGGTCAGGGCGTCGGGCAGCCCCCAGCGCTCGAGGATGATGCAGCCCAGCTCGGCGTGGTTGATGCCGAGCATGCGCTCCTCGGCCCGGTCGAAGGCCAGCCCCTCGTCGAAGACCAGGCGCAGTATCTCGCGCAGGTCCACCTGGACGTACGCCCCGAGCAGGAGCTTGCCGATGCCGGACAGCAGTCCGGCGGTGTAGACGTAGTCGGGCACGTCGAGCTTCAAGGCCGCGCCCAGCTCGCGGGAGGCGATGGCCACGGTGGTGGAGTGTTGCAGGAACTGGCTCGGGGCCTGGTCGTAGCCCGCGATGACGTGGACGTAGTAGGGGGCCACGCCCGTGGAGATGAAGAAGCGCAGGACCTCGGGCGAGCGGAGCACGTCCAGGGCGGCGCGCGCGGTCAGCACCGGCCGGTCCGAGGCCAGGTCCGAGGCGTTGACCACCTTGAGCAGGTTGGCGGTCAGGCCGGGGTCGTGCTCGATGATCCGGGCCAGCCGCGCCAGGTCCGATTCCGGGCCGTCCAGCAGAGCTCCGGCCTTGCGCACGCAGGTCGGCATGGCCACGACTTTCGCGCAGGCCGCCAGGATTTCGTCTCGTCGGCTCATAGGTCGCTCTCCTTCCCCAATGACCTCACTACCACACGACCGGTGTCCAGGTACAGGAAGAGTGTCCGGGGGATCGTGCCGCCCACGTCCTGGGCCGTCAGCCGCCTGTTGTTGCGGTCCAGCAGCTTCTTGAGCGCCTCGAAATTGCGCAAGCCGGTGTCGAAGATGCGGTCCTTGCGCATGTTCGCCCCGCCGGCGGCCTTGAAGACCAGGCGGTTCTTGTCGGCCCCGAGGTCCACAAGGCGGCGCACGGTCATGGCCACCCCGGTGTTCACGAACATGAACGGGTTGGCCCGCGCCTTTTCCTTGGCTGCGGCGGCCGTGGGCAGCAGACAGTGGATCATGCCGCCGATCTGCGCCTTGGGGTCGTAGATCGTCACCCCGAGGCAGGAGCCCAGGGAATAGGTGACGATGACGTCTCCGGGGTTGGTGGACAGCTTCATGTCCGATATGCCGACGACAAACGTGTTGTTCATGGTCAGGCCTCTTATATTGAGGACGCCGCAGAGTAAAGCCTCTCCTCTATCCTTGCATTGGGCCCGTTTTTTTCCCATAGTCGGGCATGCCCCAAAAAGAACCCCTGGCCGTACTGGCCGACATCCACGGAAACACGGCCGCGCTCAAGGCCGTCCTGGCCCACGCGAAGGCGCGCGGCCTGACCCGGTTCGTCAATCTCGGCGACACCTTCTACGGCCCCCTGGACCCCGCCGGGACCTGGACCGCGCTCCGGGACCTGGGCATGCCGACCGTGCTCGGCAACCAGGACCGCATCCTCCTGGACGACGCGCCGCCGCCCGCAGTGCGCGCCGTGCGCGACCTGCTCGGCCCGGACGCCCTGGCATGGCTGCGCACCCTGCCGGGGACCCTGCGCCCCGAGGCGGACGTCCTGCTCTGCCACGGCACGCCGAAAGACGACGCCGCCTACCTGCTCGAGGACGTGGCCACGGGCCTGCCCGCCCCGCGTGGGGAGCGGGCCGTCCTGGCCGACCTCCTGCCCGAAGCCGGGGGGTGCACCCTGGTCCTGGCCGGGCACAGCCACCATGCCGGGCTGGCCACGGCGGGCGGCATCACCGTGGTCAATCCGGGCAGCGTCGGGCTGCCCGCCTACGATGACGACCAACCGCCCCACGCCATGGCCAGCGGCTCGCCCCGGGCCGCCTACGCCGTGGTCTCGCGCACGGCCGAGGGCTGGGACGCGGAGTTCGTGGAGGTGGACTACGACTGGGAATCCGCCGCCGCCCTGGCCCGGAAAAACGGCCGCGAGGACTGGGCGCGGTGGCTGTCCACCGGCCTGGCCTGACCCGGCCGGAGCGCCTATTGAGGAACCTTTACCCTTTTTTTCTGGACTTTTTTTAGAATCTTCTGAAAACTACGGACTTAATGAACCTGCCGGACATGCGCCTGCGGGAAGGCGATGCCGGGCGGGCCAGACCCGAGCCCCGGTCCGATATGCCATGAAGCAGCACTCTGCCGCGAACATACGTCTACTGTCCGCCTTGGCGCTCTGCGCCCTTGCGGCCCTTTTCCTGTGCCCGTCCCCGGCCCTCGCCGCATCGGCCCAGTCCTACTTCACCGTGGGCCACTCCGAGTTCCACGCCCTGGTCAAGGACGCGCGCAAGGCCAAATACCGCTCCAACTGGCAGAGCGTGGAGAAAACCTTCTCGCGCTGCCTCAAGGCCTCGCCGGGCGGCTCCTACGCGCCCAAGGCCCTGTACTACATCGGCCGGGTCTACGAGGAGCTGGGCGCGCGCTCCGGGCTCAAGTCCGATTTCCGCCGGGCCGTGGACTATTACGGCCGGGTCCTGGCCCGGTATCCGCGCCACGGCTGGGCCGACGACTGCCTGTACCGGCGGGCCGACGTCTACGCCAGGCGGCTCGGGGAGACCTCCGCCGCACGCCTGGACCTGGCGTCCATCATCGTCGAATACCCGCGCTCGGACATGCGGGACAAGGCCGAGGTCGCCCTGAAGCGGCTGGGCAAATACGACTGGGCCATCCATGAGGTTTCGGGCGGCTCCGCCAAGGCCGAGGCCGACGACGCGCCCGCCCCGGTCCGGCAGCAGGCGGTGGGCTCCCAGGTCGGCGACCCCTCCGGCTTGGCCCACCTGGACGTGGTCCGGTTCACCTCCAGCGATGAATACACCCGCGTGGTCCTGGAGCTCGACGCCCAGGTCAAGTACCGCTACCAGGTGCTCGGCCCCAACCCCAAGGTGAACCGCCCGCACCGGCTGTACATCGACCTGCAGAACTCCCGCCTGGGCCACGACGTGACCTCGGCCACCACCGTGTCCGACGGCATCCTGCGCTCCATCCGCACCGGCCAATACTCCAAGGACACCACCCGCGTGGTCCTCGATTTCCTGAACATGCAGGACTACAAGATCTTCCCCCTGCAGAACCCCTACCGCATCGTCATCGACGTGTACGCCCCGGACGGCAAGACGCCCGCTCCGGGCCCGGTCATGGCCTCGACCGGGCCCGCGCACAAGACCACGGCGAACTCGGACTACCGCCCGCCCAAGGGCAGCAAGCAGATGGCCGGAAGCCTCCTGGAGCAGCTCGGCCTGACGGTCCGCACGATCATGATCGACGCCGGACACGGCGGCAAGGACCCGGGTGCCATGTCCAACGGCCTGCGCGAAAAGGACATCAACCTGAAATTCGCCAAGCTGGTCGGGGGCAAGCTCCACGCCAAGGGATTCAACGTCATCTATACGCGGACCACGGACGTGTTCATCCCCCTGGAGAAACGCACGGCCATGGCCAACGCCCAGAAGGCGGACCTGTTCCTGTCCATCCACTGCAACGCCAACCACAGCAGCAAGGTCAACGGGCTGGAAACCTACAGCCTGAACCTGGCCAAGACCGACGCGGCCGTGCGCATCGCGGCCCGCGAGAACGCCGTGGACCCGCGCGCCATCTCGGACCTCCAGTTCATCCTGACCGACCTGATGGTCAACTCCAAGATCAAGGAGTCCCGCGACCTTGCCGGGGACGTGCAGACCAGCACCATAAAACGCGTGCGCCAGTCCTACCCCCTGAACAACAAGGGCACGCGCGAAGCTCCGTTCTACGTGCTTATGGGCGCGAAGATGCCCTCGGTCCTGGTGGAGATCGGCTACATCACCAACAAGACCGAATCCAGCAGGCTGCGCTCGGACAAGTACCTCAGCCACCTCGCCGACGGCATCGTCGAAGGCATCCTCTCCTACAAGAGCCAGATTGAACGCTACGCGATGAACTGAGCCTGGGAGAGCGGGCCATTTGCACATTTTCCGAGATCCCGCCCAATCCTCACGTACAGGGAGTACGCTGCGGTCAGGCGGACCCTCGAAAAATGCACAGCTGACCCACTCTCCCAAGCCTAAGCGGTTCGCGCGGATAGGGCGCATTGATGAGGGGTGACTCTCTGCCGGATGAGCTGCTTGCCGATAGGCGACCGATGGGCAGGGCTGGAAACGGCCTGACCAAACCGACCCAATCCAGATACGAACACCCACCCTCCCAAGTCGAGTCTTGGCGCGGGACGAGAGCCGCTGTCGGGTGCGTGCCGCACCCGAATTGCTCAGGCAGAAAGAGGGAAGCCCTGTCTCCGGCCTCCCCTTCCCATTACGCAAGGTGCTTCACGAGAATGTGCGGATGGCCCGCTATCGCGGGCCGCCCTTGGCCTCAAGCCAGACGTTGGCGCGATGGGCCGCCTCCTCCATTTCCTCTTTGGTCATATGCTCGACGATCTGGTTGAGGCGCTTTTCGGCCTGAGGGTGGCCCTTGGTCCCGGCGATGGCGAACCACTTGCACGCCTCGACCAGGTCCGGGGGCTGGTTGATGCCCCGGATGAGCAGTTCGCCCAGGTCCACCTGGGCCTGGGTGAATCCCTGGTCGGCCGAGAGTTCGAGCCAGCGGCGGCCCTCGGGGATGTCCTGGGGGACCAGGGTGCCGGTCAGGCAGAGGGTGGCCAGGTTGTACCGGCTGCGGGCGTCGCCGTTTTCGGCGGCCATGCGGGTCCAGCGCAGGAACTCGGCGGCGTTGCGCTCAACTCCTTGGCCCTGGCCGTAGGCGTAGGCCATGTAGGCCTGGGCCTGGGCCTGGTTCTTGTCGGCGGCGGCCCGGAGCAGGGCCAACCCCTTGGCTGGGTCCCGTTCCACGCCCAGCCCCGCCAGGTAGAACCGCCCGAGGATGTTCAGGGCGTCGGCGTTGCCCTGGTTGGCGGCCTGTTGCAGCCAATGGGCGGCCATGGCCGGGTCGTGGCTGCCGAAGTCGCCCTCGAAATACTTGCGCGCCAGGATCAGCTGGGCCTCGGCGTCGCCGGACCGGGCCGCGGCCTTCAGCTCGTGCGCGACCTCGGGCAAGGCCGAATACTGAACGCCCGCCAGAAGCAGGTAGGCAAAGAAGAGAAACTGGAACATCCGCTTAAACATGCGCAGCCACCTCGGTGTTTGGATACAATTCCGTCATACACGATCTAATACGGTACGGAGCGGGCTGTCAAAACGAGGGAAGAAATTTGCACACTGCCGATGAGACACGGTGGAGAGGTGCAAGGGCGCGGCCCGAAGCCACCCGGCGGGAAGCGGCATCGAATTCCGGTTGTTCCCGGCGGAACGCCCTACTCCGGCTGCCTCAGCAGCGCGGTGAGCGCCACGGCGCAGGCCGTAAGCGCGGCGCAGAGCCGGAAGGCGGCGTTGAAGTCGCCCGAGAGGTCGGCCAGATATCCGGCCACCACCGGGCCGACGATCTGGCCCGCGCCGAAGAACAGGGTGATCAGCCCGAAGGCCCTGACCGCCTGGTCCGGCCCCATGTAGTCGCCCACGGCGGCCGACATGATGGTCGGAATGCTCCAGGCCACGATCCCGAAGATGACCACCGAGGCGTAGAGGAAGAAGGACGAGCCGTTCATGGCCGCGAAGGCATAGGCCGCCGTGAACAGGGAAAAGACCACGATCATGCCGAACCGGCGGCCCATCCGGTCGGACAACGCGCCGAACAGCGGCCCGGGCAGGATGGACAGCCCGCCGACCACGGCCCAGAACCGCCCGGCCGCGCCCTCGCCGTAGTGGTGCACGTCCACCAGGGCGGTGACGATGAAGGTGGCGTAGATGACCGACGTGGCTCCGAAGAGCAGGTAGATGATCCCCAGGTGCGCGATGGTCCGGCGTCTGGCCCGGGGATCTTCGGACCGGGATTTGCGGGAAAGGGTGCGCACCGGAGCGGACTCGGCCCGCCCCAGGGGCTCGATGCCCTTGTCGCGCGGGTGGTTGCGCAAAAGCCGGCCCGCCAGCGCGGCCACGGCCAGAGCGATGAGCCCGAGGACCAGCCAGCCGGTGTGCCAGCCCTGCCCGCCCGAGCCGAGGTTCACCCAGGGGATGACAGGCCGGAGAAGACGATGGCCACGCCGTTGCCCGAGACCATGAACCCGGCCGCGCGGCCCCTGGTGTCCCGCAGGAACCAGTGGGAGATGAGCCCCATGAGCGGCACGTTGGCCAGCCCGGACCCGATGCCCGTGGCGAAATAGAGGAGCAGCACCGGCACGAACCCTGCGGCGCGGCTGATGCACATCATGGACAGCCCGACCAGGGCCAGTCCGGCGGCGATGGTCCGCCGTGCGCCCAGCGACTGGGTCACGGTCCCGGCCAGCAGAACCGCGAGCATGTACCCGGTGAAGTTGCCGGTGCTGATCAACCCCATGCGCCCGTAGTCCAGCCCCAGGGATGCGCCCATAGACGGCAGCAGCATGCCCAGCGAAAACCGCCCCAACCCAAGACAGGCGAAGACCACGGCCGAACCCACGATACAGATGGTCCAGCCGTAATGCCGCGATGGGGTTGCCTGGTCCTGCATGGGCCTCCATGGAGATCAGGGGAAATCAGGGGACCCCGGCCGCACCCTCCCGCGGCCGGAACAATCGAACGACATGCGGCACAACACCGCCGCCGCACGAAGACCGCACCATAATAAACTTATTTTCCGGTGTAAATTCCATCGAATGATATTCAATCCAAAGAGGAGCACCCCCCCCTTCTCCTCCTATGGAGCGCCTTTGCCGCCAAAGGCGGCAAACAGCGGCTCCCCCGGAGGCCGGAAAGGCCCGCTATCCCGAGCCGCCTACCCCATGCAGCAACCGGTGCCCCGCTTAGGCTTTCGAGAGTGGTGCAGCTGTGCATTTTCTTCCGGCCGGGGCAACCGCAGCGTAGCCGTCTACGTGAGGATTGGCCCGGCCGGAAAAAATGTGCAGATGCGCCACTATCGGAAGCCGACTACCACTCAACGGGCAATTTCACTTTCTGGGAAGCCTTGTTGGTGAAGAAGATGTGGCCATGCTCACGGCCGAACAGATACACGTCCCGGGTCACGGCCACGTCCTGGCGGCAGTACTCGGTGATCAGGTCGAGCCGGCCCTCCTTCCACCACTTGAGCGCCATGAGGCCGTCGGCGGACTTGCCCGCGCCGAGGGTGGCCGAGGCGATGTTGTCGAGCTTGACCCGGTAGCCCAGCCGGTTGTTGACCTCCACCAGGAGGTCGAGGTTGGGCAGGGAGCGAAAGGCGAAGGGATGCAGGCCGCCGAGCACCGCATAGTCGAATTTGACGTGGTTGAAGCCGATGACCAGGTCGAACTTCCGCAGGTGGTCCACCAGGGCGTCCATGTCGTCCTGTTCAAAGTCGAACATGGCCTCCTTTTCCGAATCCCACAGGCAGGCGATGGACACGCCCATGCGGTCGGCGCGGTTCCAGCCGCCCACCTCGTCGGCGGAGTAGCGGGTCTCGATGTCCAGGACGCCGTACCGCTTGGGCGCGGGCCGCTTCGTGTCGATGCCGGGGAGCGTGTTCACGTCGATTTCCTTTGGGGTGATGGATTGGGGGTCGCCCGAACGGATGGATTCGAGCACGAACAGGGCGGCCCGCTTGTCGATGGGCCGGTTGCCCGACCCGCACTTGGGCGAATGCACGCAGGACGGGCAGCCCAGCTCGCACGGGCAGTCCCGGATGGTCGAGAGCGTGGTCTCGATGAGTTCGTCGGCCCGCTCGAAGGCCTGGCGGGTCAGCCCCGCGCCGCCGGGCATGCCGTCGTAGATGAACACGGCCGGGCCCTCCACCTGCGGGTGCATGGGCGTGGAGATGCCGCCCAGGTCGTTGCGGTCGGTCATGACCAGCAGCGGGAGCATGCCGATGGCCGCGTGCTCGAAGGCGTGGATGCCGCCCATGAAGTGCAGGAACTCCTCCTCGCAGCGCCGCCGGATGTCGTGGCCGATCTCGAACCAGATGGCCTCGGTCTCGAAGACCTGGGGCGGCAGGTTCAGCGGCACGATGCCGAGCAGCTTGCCGCCGCGCACGGAGCGCTTCTCGTACCCGGTGATCTGGTCCGTGACCTTGACCCGCCCGAAATAGACGCGCGTGCCGAAGCTGGCCTTCTGGCCGAGCACTTCGAGGATCTCGGTGTCCTTGCTGCCGCGCGGCTTGGTGTAATAGCCCACGCGCTGGGCCACGGCGTGCACCGCGTTGGTCGCAAGGTCCATGTCCCGGATGACGAAGGTCCGCCCCCGGTGCAGATAGACCGCGCCCGGATGGGTCTCGCGAAAGGCCCTGTACTGGTCGATGGTCCCGATCACGGGCGCTTTCTCATCGCTCAGGGAATTATCTTCGATATGCATCTGACGCCCCGCCCCGCGCAGATCCACGTCCTGGTGCGGCCGCTTGCGGTGGGTGACGATCTCCACGGGGTGGCCCGGCAGGTCCGGCTCCACCTCGAAGAGCAGCCCGACGGCCACCAGCTGCTCCACCCGGCGGGCCACCGGCTCCTCGGCCAGGAACGGCTCGCCGCGCCGCAGGGTCAGCTCGGCGGCCGCGCAGATCAGGTGCCGGTCCATGACCACCGGGTTGAACGGGTTGAGCATGGCCGACTCGGGCGGACGGGCGAAGAAGTCGTTCGGGTTGCGCATGAAATACTGGTCCAGGGCGTCCTCCTGGGCGATGAGCGCCACGGCGGAGTCCCGGCGGCTGCGCCCCACGCGGCCGCCCCGCTGCAGGGTGGCCATGATCGAGCCGGGGTAGCCGACCATGATGCAGACGTCCAATCCGCCGATGTCGATGCCCAGCTCGAGCGCCGAGGTGGAGATGACCGCCAGCAGCTCGCCGTCGGCCATGCGCGCCTCGATCTCGCGCCGCTCCTCGGGCAGAAACCCGGCCCGGTAGGCCGAGATGCGGCTCCTGAACTCCCCGCTCTTCTCGGCCGCCCAGATGGAGATCAGCTCGGTCATCTTGCGCGACTGGCAGTAGACGATGGTCCGCAGCCCGCGCGACAGGGCCGCCCGAAGCAGACTGATGGCCGCCCCGGACGGGCTGCCGTCCGGGTTGACGAAGACCATGTGCCGCCCGCCGCGCGCGGCCCCGGATTCGAGGATGGGGTGCGCGTCGAGCCCGGTGAGCATCCTGCACAACTCGGCCGGATTGCCGATGGTCGCCGAGCAGAACACGAAGGTCGGGTTGGCCCCGTAGTAGCGGCACAACCGCATCAGCCTGCGGAAGACCATGGCCATGTGCCCGCCCATGACGCCCCGGTAGGTGTGCACCTCGTCGACCACGATATGGGTCAGCCCGGACAGGAACTCGGCCCAGCCCGCGTGGTGCGGGAGCATGGACAGGTGGACCATCTCCGGGTTGGACAGGATCACGTTGGGCGGCGAGTTGCGGATCTTCTTGCGGAAATGGGGCGAGGTGTCGCCGTCGTAGATGGCCGCCGTGGGCCTGCGGTCCTCGCGGCCGTCCAGCGGCAGGAGCGCGGCCAGCTCGTTGAACCCCTTGAGCTGGTCCTGGGCCAGGGCCTTGAGCGGAAAGAGATAGAGCGCCTTGGATTCGGGGTCGGCCAGGATCTGCTCCATCACGGGCAGGTTGTAGGTCAGGGTCTTGCCGCTGGCCGTGGGCGTGGCCACGACCACGTGCCGCCCGGCGCGGACATAGTCCACGGCCTCGGCCTGATGGTCGTAGAGCCGGTCGATGCCGAGCAGACCGAGCGCGCTGCGCAGGGCGGCGGGCCACGGGCGGCGCGGCTCGCCGAACCGGGCGTCCGCGCCCTCGACGACGCGATGGTGTGCTATCTGGTGGGCCATGCGCTCGGAATCGAGCATGGCCGAGACGTATTCAAGGACAGGGCTTTCCACACCCGAATCCTACTTCGGCCGGGCGGGCGAGGCAAGCCGCGAAATATAATTGCACCCGGCCCGACCCCCGCCACATACTCCCCCCAGACAAAATTGTTCAAATCCCGGAGCCAAGCATGTCACCCGAAAACTGCGCCGTCGAAATACAAGCCTGTCTGATCGAAATAGCCCGCGCCGCCGAGGCGCGCACCAAATCGACCGCTTACCATTCCGAAAAGGTCGCCCGTGTGGCCCACGGCATCGCCAAGGCCCTGGACCGGCCCAAGAACATCCTGGCGCGGCTCTTGCTCGTCGGCAGGCTGCACAACATCGGCCTGGTCGGCACCTGCGACTCGGTGCTGCGCAAGACCGGCAAACTCACGCCACAGGAATTCAAACACATCCAGGAGCACACCCGCCTGGGCGCGGCCCTGCTCGCCCCCATCCCGGAACTGGCCGACGTGGCCGAGGTCTGCCTGTCCCACCACGAGCGGTGGGACGGCTCGGGCTACCCCAACGGCCTGGCCGGAGAGAAAATCCCGCGTCTGGCCCGGCTCATCTCCGTGGCCGACTCCTACTGCGCCATGATCTCCGAACGGCCGCACCGCGACTCCCTGCCGCGCCCCGTGGCCGCCGATATCATCGCCGAGGAACGCGGCACACTCCTCTGCCCCGAATGCGTGGACGGCTTCCTCACCTGGTACAAAAAAACCGACGGCCGTATTGATCTGTTTTAAGGATGCCTCTGGACTCCCCCTCCAGAACTTTTTGTCGTCGCTTCGTGGGGTGCGAACGCGGCCCGTAAGGACTCTTTTCAGCCCATCTCCCGGCACGCACATCCTTCCGGATAGCGCTGGCCCAGTCGCCACCCACCGCACGCGCGGATGCGCATACAAAAAGTTTAGGAAGGAAGAGGGGATGGGGAGGGCCGGGGGGACGGGGAAAGGGAAAGCCCTTTTCACAGGCTTTCCCTTTCCCCGTCCCCCCGGGCTTCTTTACTTCGTAACGACGAAACGGGTGAAGTCCTGGGTGAGGGTCGGCTTGAGGGCCTCGAGTTCGGCCTCGGGCATGGACGCGAAGGCGAAGGCGAAGACCGGGTATTGGTGGTAATCGATCTTTCGTAATTCCAGAACGTTGGAAAACATTGATTGAAATCCCGCGTAGTCGATGGAGCGGATGGCGGTGCGGTCCAGGGAGGACGGCAGGTCGCCGATGACCATGACGGCGGCCATGCCTTGGTTTTCGGTCAGGAGGGCGTCCCAGTCCGGACGCAGCTCCTTGAAATAGCATTCATAGGGGTTGATGCCCCAGGCGTGGAAGGTCAGGTCGGCCACGCACCAGCCCGCGAAGCGCAGGGGGTTGGCCTCGATGGGCAGGATGTCGCCGGTGTCGGTGACCCGGACTTCGATATGGGTGACGAAGTCGCGGAATCCGCACTCGCGGCCCACGTCGCGGAGGTAGTCGGTGAACGGCAGCAGCCAGGTCTCGATGATCCGGGCCGAGGTGTAGTAGAGGCGGTCCGAGACGTCGGCGGCGGACAGGAAGGTATGGTGCAGGATGTTGGTGATCACCGGGTCGCCCTCGGCGTCATAGTAGACGTCAATGGCGTATTCCTCGCCCCGGATGGACTGCTCGACGATGAACTCGCCGCCGCTGACCACGGCCTCGGGGTATTCGGCGTTCAGGGCCGCGCGCTCGGCCTCGATGGCCTTGACGGCGGCGGGCCAGTCCTCGGGCGTATCGACCACGTGCACGCCCAGGGAAAAGAAGCCGCGTGTGGGCTTGACGATGAACGGGCCGTCCATGGACGCGGGGTCGAAGTCGGCAAGTCGGTCGAAGGGTACGCGTTGGAACCGGTAGTCCGGGTGCAGCCCGGCCACGGTCTCGCGGAAGAGCGCCTTGTCCTTGCAGATGTCGATCTGCCGGGCCAGGTCCTCGTTGCACCGGCAGCGCAGTACGTGGCCCAGGCCGTTCTCGGAGTTGGTGTAGACCTTGCCGCCCAGGGCGAGCCGCGCGGAGAACTCGATTTCGTCGATGTAGTTCAGGGGCGCGTCGCCCGCAAGGGTGCGGACCTGGGGGGTGTCGAGCACGGACTGGCCCAGCTCCAGGATGGAATCCACCAGGAACCGGGAAACGTAGGGGTAGTCGAGGACAATCATTATTTCGCCTTGCCGGTCAGGCCGTATTTCTTCAGTTTGTATTGCAGGTTGGACTTGGAGAGGCCGAGCATCTCGGCGGCCTTGACCTGGATGAAGTCGGTGCGCACCAGGGCGCGCTTGACCAGGGCGCCCTCGATCTTGTCCATGGTGTCGGCCAGGTTGAGCTTGGTGGGCAGGAGGTCCACGGCGGACTTGAACTGGGCCTCCTCGTCCTTGATCTCGGGCGGCAGGTCGTCGGCGTCGATGACGTCGGTCCGGGCCAGGACCGTGCACCGCTCGACCACGTTTTCCAGCTGGCGGACGTTGCCCGGCCACTCGTAGGCGGTCAGGTAATCCATGGCCGCCGAGGTGAATCCGGTAATCTCCATCTGGTTTTCCTTGTTGTACTTTTCAAGGAAGTGCGCGGCCAGCAGCGGGATGTCCTCGCGCCGCTCCCTGAGCGGCGGCATGAAGATGGAGACCACGTTGAGACGGTAGAAGAGATCCTCGCGGAACTCGCCCTTGGCCACGGACTCCTGGAGATTCTTGTTGGTGGCGGCCACGATGCGGATGTCCACGTCAAAGGTCTCGGAGCCGCCCACGCGCTCGATCTGGTGCTCCTGGAGCACGCGCAGGAGCTTGACCTGGAGCTCGGGGGTCAGTTCGCCGATCTCGTCCAGGAAGAGCGTGCCCTTGTTGGCCTGCTCGAAGCGGCCCTTGCGCATGGCCGTGGCCCCGGTGAAGGAGCCCTTTTCGTGGCCGAAGAGTTCGGATTCGAGCACCCCGGGGTTGAGCGCCATGCAGTTGACCGTGATGAACGGGGCCTCGCGCCTGGGCGAGGAGGTATGGATGGCCCGGGCCACGAGCTCCTTGCCCGTGCCGGATTCGCCGAGGATGAGCACCGTGGACTTGCTCGGCGCGGCCCGGTCGACCATGTCCAGGACCTGCTCCATGCCTTTGCCGCGCGCGATGATGTTGTCCTTGGAATAGCGGTCGCGAATCTCCCTTTTCAGGCGGATGTTCTCCTGCTGGGTGGCGGCGTACTGCACGGCCTTGGAGATGGACAGGAGCAGCTCCTCGTTGGCGAAGGGCTTGGTGATGTAATCAAAGGCCCCGATACGCATGGCCTCCACGGCGGCCTCGATGGAGCCGAAGGCGGTCATGATCAGCACCGGGATGTGCGGGTAGTTCTTCTTGCAGTGCTCGAGCACGTCCTGGCCGGTCATGCCCGGCATCTTCATGTCGGTCAGGACCACGTCCACCTCGGAATCCTCCAGGTAAGCCAGGCCCATCTCCGGATCGGACAGGGTGGTCACGTGGTATCCCTCGTCCTCCAGGATGGACTCCAGGATGAGCAGATAGTTCTTTTCGTCGTCGAGAATCAGTATATTCGCGGCCATTCGATCTCCGGGCAAGGTGTCTATTTTCCGTCAAACAGGGAGCACGATAAAACAAGACGGGCCGAAAACCAAGGGACATCCCGGCGTCACCCGGATTTCACCGCTTGAAGCTGGATTGTCGCACCAGGCCGTGGTATCGTGCCTCCATGGCTGAATCGGAAAAGACCATACTGAGGAAGCGGCTCATCGAACGCCGCGCCGCCCTGTCCCCCGATGCGGTGGCCCGGGCCAGCGAGGGGGCCGTGTCGCTCGTCCGCACCCTGTTCGAGTGGAGGAACGCCACCGAGGCCCTGCTCTACTGGCCGGTGCGCGGCGAGATCGACCTGCGCCCGCTGATCACCGAGCTGTGGCAGCGCGGCTGCCGTGTCCTGCTGCCCCGCTGCCGCCCGGACCAGCCCGGCCGGATGGACATAGCCTGCGCCGCCTGCGAGGACGAACTGGTGCCCGGCGCGTTCTCCATCATGGAGCCGGACGCCGAGATCTGCCCACCCGTGGACACGTGCCGCCCGCAGATCGCGCTCGTCCCCGGCGTGGGGTTCGACCGCAAGGGCAACCGGCTCGGCTTCGGCGGCGGGTACTACGACCGGCTGCTGGCCACCGACGCCCTGCGCGACACCCTGGTGGTGGGCGTGGCCCACGAGTTCCAGCTCATCGACGACGTCCCCACCCAGCCGTGGGACAAGCCGGTCCACGTGGTCTGCACCGAAGAGGAACTATGGCGGCCATAGCCTTTTTCCCTTTTGAGTTCCCGGACATCCCGCAGGTCGCCTGCGCCTTCACCTCCCGCCGGGGAGGCGTGTCCGAGCCGCCCCACGACTCGGCCAACATCAGCTTCGACGTGAACGACGATCCCGAAGCCGTGACCGTGAACCGGCGCATGGTCTTCACGCGCATGGGGCTGACCGGCTGGTGCGAACTCAACCAGGTGCACGGCGACGTCATCCGCTTCGACCCCGCGCCCCACGCGCCCGAGGAGCACGCCACATTGGACGGCGACGGCATGACCACGGCCACGCCGGGGCACGGCCTGGTCGTCAAGACCGCCGACTGCCAGCCCATCCTCCTGGCCCACCGCTCGGGCCGGTACGTGGCCGGGCTGCACGCGGGCTGGCGCGGCAACAAGATCGACTTTCCCGGCTCGGGTGTGCGCCGCTTCTGTGAGCACTATGATCTGAAACCCGAAGACGTCTTTGCCGTGCGCGGTCCCTCCCTGGGCCCGAAGGCCGCCGAGTTCGTCAACTTCGAGACCGACTTCGGCCCCGCGTTCCGCCCCTGGTACGACCGTAAGGCCAAAACCATGGACCTCTGGCAACTGACCCGCGACCAGCTCATGAACGCGGGCGTGCCCGAGAACCAGATATTCGGCCTGGACCTGTGCACAATGACCATGGAGGAAACCTTCTTCTCCTACCGCAAGGCGTGCGCAAGCCCGGCCCGGGACACCGGACGGCAGTGCGGGATCATCTGGATCAGGCCGTAGCGAACCGCTCGCCGTCACGCCATCCATCCCCCCGCCCGTCCCTCTTCGCCCAATAAAGACTTTCTCCCTGAAATCCGCTACACCCTCCCCATGGGTACGCTCGTCAAACTGATCATCATCCTCGGCCTGGTCTTCCTCATCGTCGGCCAGTTCACCCGGTCCAAGGCCGAGCGGGTCAAGCGCCGGGACAAGATGACCAACATCCTGCTCATCGTGGTCATCGTCATGCTCGGGCTGACCATCCTGACCAACCTCCTCCGTTAGCCGCCATGGCCCGCCCCGCGTTTCCGCACATCCCGTGGTCCGCTCCCTCCGGCCGGGAGCATGGCCCGCGCGTGCTCGGCATCAACCCGTGGATCACCGACTTCGCGGCCTTCAACGTCTGGTCGCGCCCGGCCGGGCTGCTCGCTTGCCTGGACATGCTCCGCTCCGCCGGGGCCTCGGTGGCCCTGCTCGATTGCCTGGACCCGACCTGGCAGGCCGACCCTGAGCTCGGCCTGAAATGGCCAAAACCCGGCAAGTACGGCACCGGCCACTACCCCAAGGGAGAGATCGAGCCGCCCGCACAACTCGCCTTCATGAACCGCCGCTACTCGCGCTACGGCCTGCCGCGCGAACGGGTCATCGAAGCCCTGGCCGCGCTCGACCCCATCCCTGACGCCGTGCTGGTCACGACCATCATGACCTACTGGTACCCCGGCGCCCTGGACATCCTCGACATCTGCGCCGAACTGTGGCCCGACGCACCCCGCTTTTTGGGCGGGACCTACGCCACCCTGTGCGGGGACCACGCCGCGCGCCACGCCAACGCCCACCTCCAGCAGGGCCCCCTGGAGCGGCCCGACAATTGGTCGCGATTCTGGGAGTTGATTGATTTAGAAGCCCCACAACAGGCTGATAAAAATGGTCTTTCATTGGCGCTCGACCTGTACACCGAGCCCGCCTATTCCATCGTCCTCGGCTCGCGCGGCTGCCCCTTCTCCTGCGAATACTGCGCGAGCAACGCCCTGTATCCGCGTTTCCGCCAGTCCACGGCCGAAGCGGTCATGGCGACCGTGCAATCCGAGTATGAGCGGGGCGTGCGCGACTTCGCCTTCTACGACGACGCCCTGCTGGTCAACCCGGACCGCTGGCTCTGGCCGGTCCTGGATGGGCTGGCCGCCTCGACCATGGACCTGCGGTTGCACACCCCCAACGCCATGCACGTCCGTCATCTGACCGCCGATGTCTGCCGCCGCCTCAAGGCCGCCGGGCTGACCACGGTGCGGCTGGGGTTGGAGACCACGGACTTCGACCACCGCCACGACGTCAAACTGACCCGTGAGCAGTGGGAAACCGGGGCGCGCAACCTGCTCGATGCGGGCTTCGAACTCGACGACATCGGGGTGTATATCCTGTTCGGCCTGCCTGGCCAGGACCTCGGCAACGTGGAGGGAGCGGTTCAACACGTGCGCGCTTACGGGTTCCGGCCCCATCTGGCGCACTACACGCCCATCCCCGGCTCGCCCATGTTCGACACGGCCTGCGCGGCCAGTCCCTATCCGCTTGAGGCCGAGCCGCTGTTCCAGAACAATTCCATCTGGCCCTGCGTGCCGGGCGGGTTCGACTGGGACGAGGCCAAACGGTGGAAGGCGCTGCTCCACGGGGAACGGGGGTAGCCGACGCTCGGCCTTTTGTTGGGAGCAGGGAGTGAAGGGAAGGGAACGCCTTTTGTTTGCGCGCATGCGCGGTGGGAGAGTGCGCGTTCTCCTTGCTTTGTTTTTCGCCTTTACGGCGACTTCCTTTTTTGCTGGCGCAGAAAAAAGGAAGCAAAAACTGCGCGTTTGGGCTAGCTCGCGGAAGCGGGACCAAGAGCCCGTAGGCGGCTCTCGCGGGCTGGATAGATGTCTGCTGCGCAGACGCGATCCTGCCTGCGCTTCGCCGCCCGAGACGGGCTCTAGGTGTGAAGTTATAGGAGGTTGTTCACTCGGCCCTAATCGGTCAAATTGTGTTTACGAAGACGCAATTGCCGAAAGGAGGACCGAGTGAACATTCATGCCAATGCCAGATTGACGCCGATTCGTCGAGT
>NZ_JBGLYH010000057.1:0-24125 GCF_041414475.1 Pseudodesulfovibrio karagichevae | reverse complement strand
CCTTCCCCCGGACCCCCATCCCCCTTTCCCTCCTAAACTTTTTCTATCGCTTCGCGGTCTGGCCCAATAAAAAAGCCCCCGACTCAGCACTGAGTCGGGGCTTATTTTGCCTCTTTGGAGCGATTCGGGTGCAACGCACCCGACAGCGGCTTTCTTCTTATGCCGTAAAATCGTCCTCGGGATAGGCTTTCGAGAGTGGGTCGGCTGTGCATTTTTTTCCGGCCGGGGCAACCGCAGCGTAGCCGTCTACGTGAGGATTGGCCCGGCCGGAAAAAATGTGCAGACGGCCCGCTATCGGAGGCCGCTTTATTTACTCATGGAATCCAGGAATTCTCTGTTGTTCTTGGTGCCCTTCATCTTGCCCCGGAGGAACTCCATGGAGTCGATGGAGTTCATGGGGGAGAGGAGCTTGCGCAGGATCCAGACGCGGTTGAGCACGTCCTCTTCCATGAGCAGCTCTTCCTTGCGGGTGCCGGAGCGGTTGATGTCGATGGCCGGGTAGATGCGCTTGTCGGACAGGTGGCGGTCCAGGTAGAGCTCCATGTTGCCGGTGCCCTTGAACTCCTCGAAGATGACCTCGTCCATGCGCGAGCCGGTGTCGATCAGCGCGGTGGAGATGATGGTCAGGGAGCCGCCTTCCTCGATGTTGCGGGCCGCGCCGAAAAAGCGCTTGGGCCGCTGCAGGGCGTTGGCGTCGATACCGCCGGAGAGCACGCGCCCGGAGGACGGGGTCACGGCGTTGTAGGCCCGGCCGAGCCGGGTGATGGAGTCGAGCAGGATGACCACGTCGCGCTTGCGTTCCACCAGACGCTTGGCCTTTTCGATAACCATCTCGGCCACCTGGACGTGGCGGGTCGGCGGTTCGTCGAAGGTGGAGGATACCACCTCGGCCTTGACCGTGCGCTGCATGTCGGTCACTTCCTCGGGCCGCTCGTCGATGAGCAGGACGATGAGGTCCACCTCGGGGTGGTTGGCGTTGATGGAGTTGGCGATGGTCTGGAGCATGATGGTCTTGCCGGTGCGGGGCGGGGCCACGATCACGCCGCGCTGGCCCTTGCCGATGGGCGCGAGCAGGTCGATGATCCGGGCGGAATAGTTGGTCGCGCCGTTTTCGAGCCTGAGCTGCTCCTCGGGATACAGGGGCGTCAGGTTGTCGAACAGGACCAGGTTCTTGGAGTGCAGCGGGTCCTCGAAGCCGATCTCGGACACGCGCAGCAGGGCGAAATAGCGTTCCCCTTCCTTGGGCGGGCGGATCTGTCCCGAGACCACGTCGCCCTTGCGCAGGCCGAAACGGCGGATCTGCGAGGGGGAGACGTAGATATCGTCGGGACCGGCCATGTAGCTGTACATGGGCGAGCGCAGGAATCCGAAGCCGTCGGGCAGGATCTCCAGCACGCCCTCGCCGAAAATCTGGCCGTTCTGCGAGGCGCACTGTTGCAGCAGGGCGAAGATGAGCTCCTGCTTGCGCATGGTGCTCGGGTTTTCCACCTCGAAGGACATGGCCAGATCGGTCAGGTCCTGCATGGATTTTTGTTTGAGTTCGGTGAGGTTCAGGCTGCCGCCGTTGCCGTTTTGTTCTTCTGCGGCCTTGGGGGTCTTTTTGCGGGTGGTCTTTTTGGGGGCGCCTTTGCCTTTGCTTTCTGTGTCAGTCTTTTTAGTGACCATGTTTGGAAATTCTTGTTGAGGTTTTCGAAATTATGTCAAATCAGGCAATAAGATACGGTAGTTCCGTGCGGCGTGGCCGCTGTGAGGACGTCGGATTCGGGATGTCGCGGGCGAACCTTTCCGGGCGGAGGGTTCGGATGTGAGGGAACGGGAGCATACCTCTCGTTGAAGTTGCGCTAACAGCCTCTGGACGTCTCAAAAACCAAGTGGGAGTGGGGTGATCTGAAAGCCGCGGTGCGGCACAAGGAGGCAGTTACCTCAAACGGTGGACCTTGACAAGCCCTGCTAGTCGTTTTTCTCCTGCGCGGCGATGACGTCGGCGAACATCTCGTTGATGTCCTCCTTGATGACTTCCTGGTCGCGGTTCAGGGAATAGGCCAGTTCCATGGAGACCAGTCCCATGGCCTGCTCCAGCAGGCGGCGCTCGCCGAAAGAGAGTTCCTTGTCCTTGCCGATGAGGAAGAGCTCCTTGAGGACATAGGCCACGTCGGCCAGGTCGCCGCTCTTGAGCTTCTCGGAATATTCGCGGTAGCGCCGGTTCCAGTTCTGGCCGGTGTAGCCGGTGAACCCGGTGCGATCCTTGAGGGACTCGAAAATTTCCTGGCCCACCTCGGCGGGACACACGGAGCGCAGGCCCACGTTCGTGGCGTTGGCCACGGGGACCATGAGGGTAACGTTGTTGCTCAAGATCCGGACGATGTAAAAATCGGCCTTGACGCCGCCGATTTCCTGGGATTCGACACGCTCCACGCGGCCCACTCCCTGGGAGGGATACACAACCAATTCGTCGACCTTGAACACTTGGACCTCAGTTCTTGAAAAGACTACATTTTTACATGCGACAGAAAGACATTATACCGAAAAGGCCGTGAAGAGTCCACGATTACTCCGATTCTTCTTCACGGAGGGAAAAGGCGTTGACGTGCTGCTGGGCGAAGCCCATGCCACGCCGGAAAAAGATGTCCAATCCCTTGGTCGCGTGGCCGATGATCTCGGGCAGAGCCGCCACGGCGCGTTCGTCGAAAGGCTCCAGGACCCAGTCGGTGATGGGCTTGTACGGGTCTGCGGGACGGCCGATGCCGAGCCGCAGCCGGTTGTAGTCCGGGGTGCCGAGCCGCTCCTGGATGGACTTGAGCCCGTTGTGGCCGTTGTCGCCGCCGCCGCGCTTGAACTTCATCCTGCCCACGGGCAGGTCGAGCTCGTCGTGGACAACCACCAGATCGCCAGGCTCAATCCCGTGTCGGCCGCAGACGCGGGCCACGGCCTTGCCGGACAGGTTCATGTAGGTCAGGGGCTTGACCAGGAGTCGGAAGGCCCCGGCGAATTTGCACCGCCACAGGTCGTAGTCGCCGGATTCCTCGATCTTTTCGAGCCGCATGGACTTGCGATCGTCCGCCAGGTGCAGGAGATGGTCCACCAGCATGAACCCGACGTTATGCCGGGTGTGTTCGTATTCGAGGCCGGGATTGCCCAGCCCCACTATGGCGCCTTTGAAATCCATGAGTCGGGTCCGTTGTCCGCGTGGCGGCCACGCGCTACGATTGGTATTCTATCAGGCTCTTTCGCGGGAAGCAAAAAAAATCCCGGAGCACGACATCGCGCTCCGGGATGTGGTGTCGTTGACGGCGCCGCGCTATTCGGCGGCTTCTTCGGAGGCGGCCGCTTCGCCTTCCTCGTTCTCGTCTGCTTCCTGCAGCGCGGTGACGGACAGGACGGCGTAGTTCTCATCGAAGATCGGGGTGACGCCTTCGGGGAAGGCGATGTCCTCGATGTGGACGGAATCCATGACATCCATGTCGGTGATGTCGATGACGATGGACTCGGGGATGTCCATGGGCTTGCAGACCACTTCGATGTGGTCGCGGTACTGCTCGAGCGCGCCGCCGAGTTTGACGCCCTTGGAGGAGCCGACGATCTCGAAGTGGACGGCGACCTTGATTTCCTTGGTCAGGTCCACGCCGAAGAAGTCCACGTGCTCGGGCACACCCTTGACCGGCTCGTTGCGCACGCGCCACAGCAGGGCGGGCATGGTTTCGGTCTTGCCGCCGCGTTCCAGGACCAGTTCGAAGACCTGGGCGTTGCCGACGGCCGCGTAAGCCTTCTGCAGGGGGACCATCTCGACCTTGACCGGGATGTTGGTGCCCTTGGCGTCGTAGTAGATGCCGGGGACCATGCCGGTGGCGCGGAGGCGGCGGTTCGGGCCCTTGCCCAACTCAGTCCGTTCCTGGACATTCAGTTTCAGCAGTTCTGCCATGATAGTTTCTCCTTGTTACGCCCTGGCCGTCCACCATGGACGGACGCTCGCGCTTTAAATGGTTGCGGCGGCCCCGCGGGCCTCCGTTTCACGATCCTTATACAAACAGTACGGACACGGAGGATTCCGTGTGCACGTTGTTGATGGCTTTTGCCAGCAGGGAGGCCACGGAGCGAACCTTGAGCTTGCTGCACTGGTCCTGCTTCTCGCCCAGCGGGATGGTGTCGGTGACGACCACCTCGGAGAAGGCGGACTCCTCCAGGCGCTGGCAGGCCGGGCCGGACAGCACCGGGTGCGTGGCGCAGGCCATGACGTCCTTGGCCCCGTTCTCCATGATCACGTTGGCCGCCGCGCACATGGTGCCCGCAGTGTCGATCATGTCGTCGATGACCACGGCCACCTTGCCCTTGACGTCGCCGATAATGTGCATGGCCTTGGCCTGGTTGGGCGCGTCGCGGCGCTTGTCCACGATGGCCAGGGTGGCGCCGAGGCGCTTGGCGTAGGCCCGGGCGCGTTCCACGCCGCCCGCGTCCGGGGAGATGATGACGAAGTCGTCGTCCCGGTCGCGCAGCTGCTCGATGAGCACGGGCGCGGCAAACAGGTTGTCCACGGGACAGTTGAAGAAGCCCTGGATCTGCCCGGCGTGCAGGTCGATGGTCACCAGCCGCTGCATGCCTGCGGTGGACAGCAGGTCGGCCACGAGCTTGGCGGAGATGGGAGCGCGGGGCACGACTTTGCGGTCCTGGCGCGCGTAGCCGAAGTAGGGGACCACGGCGGTCACGCGGGAGGCGCTGGCGCGTTTGAGCGCGTCGAGCATCAGGCACAGTTCCATGAGATGGAAGTTGACCGGGGAACAGGTGGGCTGGACGACAAAGACGTCGTCGCCCCGGACGTTCTCACCGATCTCGATGCGGATTTCGCCGTCGGAAAACCGTTCCCGCAGAACCGGGGACGCTTTGGTGCCGAGATGCTCGCAAATGGCCTCGGCCAGTTTCGGACTCGAGGATCCGCTGATGATCTTCAATTCGCCGTGCATGAGACTACCCTCTGTGCGATCTTTTTTAATTTTTGGCTGGGGCGGGAGGATTCGAACCCCCGAATGTCAGGACCAAAACCTGATGTCTTACCACTTGACGACGCCCCAGCAAAAAATGTCGATAAGCGGCCGATCGCTTCGTTGCTGCGCGAAGATCAGACCCTTGCGTATTAAGATACGCGGCGGTCCTGATCTTCGCTTGCGCCTCGCGCTCGACCACTTCTCGACATTTTTTGCCCTGCTCCGTGTGGGGAGCGCCGTCTCGTTGCATGTGGGGCATGCAACATCGTCGGTTTGGGGCTGTCGGTGAGCGGTCTGCGCTCGCTTGACCTTTCGATCTGGCCCTTTCGGGGGTCGCTTCGGGTGGTGGCCCCCGGCGCTAGGCGGCGGGGGCGGCGACGTCGAGTGGTCCGGCCCTTATCCGGTTTCGTGCCCTAGGGGCAGTCCACCTGGAAAATTTCAATTCCCTGTTTTTCGAGAGCCTGGACTGCGGACGTAGCAGAACCCCTGTCCCGGTAGATGCCGAACAGGGAGGCTCCCGAGCCGCTCATGGCAGCGTGTTCGGCCCCGTGGTTGAGGAGTGTTTGCTTGATATCCCGAAGGGATGGATGCTCCTCGAAGACGATCGGCTCGAAGTCGTTCGTCATCTCCCGGGGCGAAACGGGAGAAGGATTCTTAGTACCCCCCCTGTCGGATGTCAAGGATTCATGGGCATTGGCCGTGGCGTATTTTCCGTCCCACGCGCGGAAGGCCCAGGCCGTGTCCACATGGATGTCCGGGCAGGCCAGTATCAGTGTCGCGCCGGACAGGTCCACCTCGGCCGGGGTCAGCTCCTCGCCGATGCCGCCCGCCCAGGCCGGGCCGTCCAGGAGAAAGAAGGGCACGTCCGCGCCGAGCTTCGCGGCCAGCGCGATCAGGGCCTGCAGGGGCAGCCCCTTGTCACCGGCCTCGAGGTTGAGCCACTTGAGCAGGGCGGCCGCGTCGGAGCTGCCGCCGCCCAGGCCGCCGCCCATGGGGATGCGTTTGGTCAGGGCCACGAAGATGCCGGGCCTGAAGCCGGTGGCCTCTCCGAACGCCTTCCATGCCTTGTAGAGGATGTTGGAGGTGGTCTCCAGCTCCGGGCGCTGCGCGCAGCGGATGTAGAAGTCGTGGTCCGGGCTGGGCATGACCTCGATGAGGTCGCAGGGCAGGGGGACCGGATAGAAGAGGGTGCGCAGCTCGTGGTAGCCGTCGTCCCGCAGGCCGAGGATTTCAAGGTGCAGGTTGATCTTGGCCGGGGCGATGAGGGTGGCTGCTTGCATGGGGATAAAAAAAGGGGGCTCCCTGAGGAGCCCCCGGTTGGTTGATGGCTACTTGTTGTCCAGCGGCAGGGCGACGAAGCTGTTGCGTCCCTGTCGGGTGACCAGAAGCATGACCGCGCCGCGCTTTTCAGCGCTCTTGATCACGCTGTTCAGGTCGGCCACGGAGTTGACGTCCTTCTGGTTGGCCTGAAGGATGACGTCTCCCTGGCGGATGCCTTCCTCGCTGGCGGCCGTGTTGGGATCGACGTTGACCACGAGCAGGCCCTGGGGCTTGGCCATGCCGAGCGCCTGGGCTTCCTGGTCGCTGATGGGCTTGAGGGCCATGCCGAGCACGGTGGCGGCCTGTCCCTGATCCTGGTGGTTCGGGCCCATGGCGGCCATGGCCTTTTCATTGCGCTGGCCCAGGGTGACGGTTCGGGTCACCTTTTCGCCGTTGCGCCACAGCACGAGGTTGGCCTCGTCGCCGGGGGCCAGGCCCGCGATTTTCTTGAGCAGGTCGTTGTTGTCCTCGACCTTCTTGCCGTTGACCTCGAGGATCACGTCGCCCTGCTTGACGCCGCCCTTGTCGGCGGGAGCGCCCTTGCCCACGGACGCGACCAGCGCGCCGACGGCCTCGGGCAGGCCCAGGGCCTTGGCCTGGGTGTCGCTGACCTGCTGGATGGTCACGCCGAGCCAGCCGCGCTGGGGCGCCTTGCCTTCCTTGAGAAGAGCGATGACCTTGGCGGCCTGGGTGGACGGGATGGCGAAGCCGATGTTCTCGGCGGCGGCGTTGATGGCCGTATTGATGCCGATGACCTCGCCGTCCATGTCAAGCAGCGGACCGCCGGAGTTGCCGGGGTTGATGGACGCGTCGGTCTGCAGGAAGTTGTCGAACGGGCCGGCGCCGATGATCCGGTGCTTGGCCGAGATGATGCCCGCGGTGACCGTATTGTCCAGGCCGAAGGGGTTGCCGATGGCCAGCACCCATTCGCCCACCTTGATGTCGTCGGAGTTGCCGAACTTCAGGGTCGGCAGGGTATGGTCGGCCTTGATACGGATGACGGCCAGGTCGGTTTCCTGGTCGGCGCCCACTACCGTGGCCGGGTATTCCTTCTTGTCGTCCTGGAAGCGCACGGTCACCTTGTCCGCGCCGTTGATGACGTGGTTGTTGGTGACGATGAGCCCGTCGGGGGAGATGACGAAGCCGGAGCCCTGGCCGAGCATCTTGCGCGGCTGCTGCATCTGCGGACCGAAGAACTGGTCGAAGAACTTGTAGAACGGGTGTCCCTCGGGAACCTGCTGCCGGAATTGCTCCATGCTCGGGCCCTGAGTGGTTTTTTCCGTGGAAATGAAGACCACGGCCTTGCCCGCCTTGGCGGCCAGCTCCGTGAACACGGGCAGGTCGCGCGCCTGTGCAATAACCGGCACAGACAGCACAAGGGTCAGGACAAGGATGAGTAGTTTAGCCTTACGATTCATAGTTGCCTCCATACAGGATGCGGAAAACAGGATGGCGGCTCGCACCGCCTCACCCGTATATAGCCCTTTTTTTCCCGTTGTAAATAGCGTGCCCGAATTTGCACACGCATTTTTCTCCGGCCTGCCCAGGCCATTCGCGCGATGCGCCGCGCCATGGCTATATGGAAATACCCGCGAAAAGCGCTCCGGCTTCCCTCGGTCAGCGGACAAGGCCCCCCGGGGCCTTCTTTATCCCCGGCGGCCACGGGTTCCCGGACCGCGCGTTTCCCCGCCCAACAACGGTTTTAAGCCCTCATTCACGACGAAAGACTTGCCTTTTCACCCGCCATTGGCTAGGAACGATTCCCCGGCACCTGCCGGAACGTGCCCCCATAGCTCAGGTGGATAGAGCACAGGATTCCTAATCCTGGTGCCGCGTGTTCGAATCGCGCTGGGGGCACCAATATATTTTGGGGCTTGCGTTTAATTGAGACGCAAGCCCCCTTTTGTTTGCTAGCCCAGTACGGTTGTTTGATTTTGTTGAAATTTCCCTGCAGGTTGAGCTCAATCGGAAAAACCGGGTTACCGGCTTTTATTAAAGCCATTTTAAGCAGCCTGCGTGCTTAACAATTCGATCCCATTGGGGACGTTGTGACCTTAGCCTCGGTGAGGGCCTTTTTGAGTTAAAAATAAGTCTGGACATCGAAGATCGTGTTGTGTCCACTAAATACCTTTTGTGCAAAATTTGCAGCTAGCTCCTTTTTGGGAAATGAGAAAGTATGTTTTCCGTTTTGGTCCATGTCAGTTAATACCTCTTGTGATACTTTGTATGGTCCCGGGAGTAAGGAGATAAGAATGTTTTTGTTTTGATTTGAGTAGTCAGAGTTGTTCCGAAAACAAATGATCACATCATAATTCATTATAGCCTCCATTGTGCATTTAAAAAATGCTAAATTAGCAGTGAGTTGGGTGTCAATTGTTAAAAATATGAAATGGGCTAGATGCCTATTTTAACTCGTCTTCAGTTAGTGCCTCTTGCCAAGGCAACTAGCATGATTGGAAAACTAATTTATTGGCTTTTAGAAGTGAACTGAATGGACGAGTGATAACCGTTTAACCGAAGATCGTCTTTCTCACATTTTCATACGCTTTCACCAAATCAGAGTAGTCATCCAGTGGGCTGCGCTCCCCGTCATCCGATATGTCAGTTGCGATGTTTATGGCATTCGCGCAGTACTCAAATTCGTCTGGACATAGGCACAGTTCAACTTTGGTCGCACGCCTAGCCAGTCCGAAGTGATGTGGGACCCCTTCGACTACATTCTCATATAAGACACGATCCTCTTCGCCTGGATACCATGCACAAAGGAAAGCCTCGTATTGCTTTCTTTGTGGCGGGCCGACTAGGACCACGATTTCCTTGCCGGTCCTCTTTGCAACCTCCATG
Organism: Pseudodesulfovibrio karagichevae; assembly: GCF_041414475.1. Taxonomy (NCBI): domain Bacteria; kingdom Pseudomonadati; phylum Thermodesulfobacteriota; class Desulfovibrionia; order Desulfovibrionales; family Desulfovibrionaceae; genus Pseudodesulfovibrio; species Pseudodesulfovibrio karagichevae. The sequence continues at coordinate 14,985 of NZ_JBGLYH010000057.1, read as the reverse complement.
AATAGCTCCTGGCTCCACGAGGTGTTCTCAGAACCTATGACATGAAAATCGCAGCGATGTCCCTGGACCTGAAAGTCCAGTGTGACATCAATGCCGAATAAGATGTGGCTTTCCTCTGCATACTTCCATTTCAATCCAAGAGATTCGAAAAAGACAGCCCATTGCGCTGTGAAGCGATCTTTGAAATGGCATCCTGAATAATAGGTTGTTTTATGCGGAGGAGTGCGCTCACTTGCTTTGAGAGAATTTGGGGCATGAACGTTTGCTTCGATTTTTTTCTGGAGAGCTTCTGTCTTAATGAGGTCAATAAGCTTTTCATTGGCGAGCATGAAGCGAAGAGCATCGCGGATTACTTCGCTAGCATTGTTGTAGTATCCGGATTCAACATTTCTTTTTACGTAATCCGATAGTTCCGGTGTGAGCGATATGTGCATGTCGATCCTCCTGTTGAAGAAAAACGTATTCTTTTATACAAAGATTGTCAAAGTTTGTAGTGAGGGGCTTTGGAGTTTTTTCTGAAAAAACAAAATGATGCAAATATGTTGCTAATATTGAGTTCGGAGAGTGGCCGGTGTTGAATAGAATGTGTTATATATAAATCAGTTGTAATTGTTATTGATAGGCTCCTGGATCCCTAATCCTGGTGCCGCGTGTTCGATTCGAATTGGGGGCACCACAGGTATTTCAAAGGGGCCAGTCCATTGGACCGGCCCCTTTGTTTTTGCGCGCGTTTAGAGGCCTTCGTCAGGCCGCCGGTTCCGCGCTTGGCAAAAGCGTGTGGTTGAGGCTGGCGAAGTTGCCCTGGACCGGGTGCAGCGGGAATTGGTTCTTGGCCAGGAAATAGATCCTCCAGCCGGTCGAGTTCTTGTCGGTGGGGGATTTGTGCGCGTTGCCCCGTTCGGTGACGATGACGTCGGCGATGTTGAACAGCGCATAGTAGGCCTTTCCGAGTGTGGCCTCGTCGTTCCTGTCGATGAGCAGGAACGGCTTGAACGGGTCGCTTTCGTTTTTCAGGTGCGACCGGATGGTGCTCGCGTCGGCCTTGTACTGGTTGTTGCTGTAGTCCAGTTCGAATATTTCATACGATATCCACGTCTTCTTGCTGTCGTCGTAGGTAAAGGATTCCACGAAGACCTTCCCGAGGTCCTGCAGGTTCGCGTTCACGGTCAGGCAACTCGCCGGCGTGGCCACGGAGAAGATGGCGGCTCCCGCCCCGCCGTCCGTCATAGCCGCGCTGTTGAGGCCCCGGATCAGGGAGATGAAATAGAAGATAATGGCCGCCGACAACGCGAAATTGAGCCACTGGACGATCCCCGGGGGGATGGCATTGGCCACATCGGGGGAAATCGCCGTCGCCAGGGGAGATGTCCCCAGGAGGCAAAGGAGCAAAATCAAAAGGATGGAGCGTTGGGCCACGGATAGTCCGGGAAGGACGTTTTGGAGAAATTTTTCCAGGAATGCGAGCATCTGATTCCCCCTTTGGCGTTCGATGGATGCTGTTCCGCCTTTGCATACCGGATAACACATTCCGGGGCCGTGAAAAACAGTTATTCCCGGTCGCGGCTATGCCTGCGGCGGCAGGGCATGACTGAGCAACGGCCCGGAGAGGTTGGTTTTTTCTTGTCGGGGGAGGAAAGGGGGGCCGGACCGGCATTTTTCAAAAGAGAGAAATGTTCTCGGGACGGCGCGCCCCGGCGTGGAGGGTCAGGGTTCGGGGCAGGTGTTGCCGTCGGCCGGGACCGTGGGCAGGGTGAAGGTGAAGACGCTGCCCTGGCCCAGGGTGGATTCCACGCGGATGACGCCGCCGTAGTGCTCGACGATCTCCTTGCAGATGGCCAGGCCCAGACCGGTGCCCTGGGCCTCGTTGCGGACCGTGTCGCCCAGGCGGGATTTGTGGAACTTCTCGAAGATGTAGCCCAGCTCGTCCTCCGGGATGCCCGTGCCGGTGTCGCTGACGGACACGGTCAACAGGCCGTCCTGCTCGCGCATGGCCACGGTGACGCGGCCCTGCCGGGTGAACTTGTAGGCGTTGTTCAGCAGGTTGATGAGCAGCTGCTTGATCTTGTCGGGGTCGGCGTGGATGCGCCGGGCGGTCTCGGGCAGGACCGTGACCAGCTCCACGCCCTTGGAGGCGTTGAAGCCGCCCGCCGCCGAGGCCACGGCGTCGCGGATGACCTCGGCCGGGTTGAGGGTGTCGTCGTTCCAGCACGCCTTGCCCGATTCGATGCGGTTGATGTCCAGAAAGTCGTTGATCAGCCGGGTCAGCCGTTCGCCCTCGGTCTCGATGATGCCCAGGTTGCCCTGGATCCGCAGCCCCTTGAGAGACAGCGTCTCGCCCGCAGCCAGGGGCAGGAAATGGCGTGAGAAGTCCTTGGCGCAGAGTTTGGCGAACCCCCGGATGGATGTCAGCGGGGTGCGCAGCTCGTGGGAGACCGACGAGACCATGGACGACTTGACCTCGTCGAGCGTCATCAGCCGCCGGTTGGCCTCCTCGAGTTCGGCCTGGCGGGCCTCGATCTCTGCGGTGCGCTGCTCGACCTTGTCCTCCAGCTCCTCGTTGAGCCGGGTCAGGGCCTCCTCGATGGTCTTGCGCTCGATGGCCATGGCCACCTGCTCGGACACGGCGGTCAGGAAGGTGGCGGCCTCGTCCGAATAGCGCCTCGGGTTGGAGTAGTCCTGCACGGCCATGGCCCCGACCACGCGGTTGCCCTGCCGGAGCGGCACGCCCAGCCAGGCTGCGGGCGGGGTGCCGATGACCCCGATGGTGGCCAGCCGTTCCTCGATGCCGGGGTCGGCCAGGGAGAGAAGCAGGGGCGCGGCGGTCCGGAAGACGTGGATGGTCAGGCTGCTCTGCCCCGGGTCGCTGATGTTGGGGATGTCGAAATAGTCGTCCATCTCGTCCTGGAAGTAGACGAAGCGGAGCATGTCCCTCTTCTCGTCGAGCATGGCGATGAAGAAGTTCTTTGCCTCGATGACGTCCCCGATGATGGCGTGGATGGTCTGGTACAGCTCGCGGAGGTCGCGGGTGGTGTTGACCGCCGTGGAGATGGCGTACAGGGCGTGTGTGGTGCGTTCGTTGAGTTTGCGCTGGGTGATGTCCGTGTGCGACCCGGAAATTCGGTAGACGTTGCCGTTCTCGTCCCTGGAGCTGCCGCCCCGGCCGAGAATCCAGCGGATGGAGCCGTCCTTGTGGATCTGCCGGAACTCCACCTGGAACTGCTCCACCTTGCCCTCCATGCATTCCTTGTTGGCGGCCAGGGCCCGTTCGCGATCGTCCGGGTGCAGGCTGTTCAGCCAGGAATCCACGTGGTTGGGGAACTCCTCCTCGGTGTAGCCGAGAATCTCCCGGTAGCGGGGGGAGTAGAAGCACTCGTCGCTGTCCAGGTACCAGTCCCAGAGCCCGTCGTTGGCGCCCCGGGCCATGAGCTGGTAGCGTTCCTCGCTCTTGCGCAGGGCGCACAGGGCGTCATCGCGCTCGGTGACGTCGATGAGGGAGCAGACCCGGTCGTCCGTGCCGGGGACGTTGCGGACGAACAGGTGGATGCGCCTGTGCACGCCGTCGTATGTCAGAAAATCGAATTCATAGTCCCTGGGCGGGTTGCCGGTCTTCTTGTCGCGCCACTCCTCGAACAGGCCCATGCGTTTGAGCTCATTCGGGGGCACGAATTCCATCCAGGTCTTCTTCCCCTCGATCTCTTCGCGCGCGCAGCCGGACATGATGCAGAACTGCGAATTGCAGCTCTTGATGATCCCGTCCTTGCCCAGCAGGACCATGGCCGTGCCCGTGGTCTCGAACAGGGTCCGGTAATGGCTCTCGCTCTGGCGCAGGGCGTCCTCCACCTGGCGTATCTCGGAAACGTCGATGACCATGCCGCGCACGCCGACGATCGCTCCATCCCGCCGGATGGGCTGGGAATAGACCTTGATGGGTAGCGTGGCGCCGCCCTTGCGCATGGCTATGTATTCCTGGTTTTCGAAATCCTGGCCGCTCAGGAGCCGGGCGAGGTTGTGGCGGAGCCGGTGGATGGAGTCTTGGTGGATGATGTCCGTCAGGGTGAGCCCCGCCCGGATGTCGGCCTCGGTGTAGCCGAAGTTCTCGAGGGCGTAGCGGTTGGCGAAACGGAAGGTCCCTTCCATATCCATCTCGAAGATGAAGAGCGGAAGGTCGTCGGCAACGAACATGCCGGTCTCGGCGCGGCACCCGTCAAGCCGGGCCCGGAGGCCGTCGAGCTCCTCGATGAGCTCTGCCTTGGTCTTGCGTTCGTCCCCAGTCATGCCTTCTCCTGCGGCTCGGCCAAAGTATCGGGGACCCGGAAAAGAATCAATGATAAAACGGTGTCCCGCCTGGGAGAAAACGAATGCTCCCGGACGGGACTCCGGCTGGATCAGCGGCCCTGCTTGGGCTTGTGGCGCTGCTTGAAGGGGGGCTTGCCGGCTGGCCATCCACCCTTCTTGGGGAACTTCCGTCCCGGGGGCTTGCGGCGCGATTCGTCCCTGGAAATGACGGCCGCGCCTTCCCGGCTGTTGACCGCGTTGACGATCTTGTCGGCCTCGGCGGCCGGGACCGTGAAGGTGGTCCGGTCGCCCTGGACGCGGACGTGCTGGATGGCCCACGGCTTGATGTGCGCGGCGGCGGAGATGAAGTCCACGAACCGCTTGGGGTTCATGCCCTCGGCGCGGCCTAGGCCGCAGACCAGGTCGGTGCGGCCCCGCCCGCCGGGTCCCACGGCGTCGATCCGGCGGTAGCCGGATTCCACCAGCTCCTCGCCGAAGGCGTTGCGCAGCAGGGCGGCGACCACCAGTTCGGCGGGCCGGTCGCTGAGCAGTTCCTCGGCCATGGCCAGGTAGGCGCTGTGGCCCTCGGCCTCCAGGATGTCGTTGAGTTCGTCCTTCACCTTGCGCTTCTTGGAGTGGATGACGTCCTCGATGCGCGGCAGGGGCTCCTTGGCGATCTCGATGCCGGAGCTCTTGGAGATGTACATGAGCTTGCGGAACTCGTTGGGCGCGATCAGGGTGATGGCCACGCCCTCCTTGCCCGCCCGGCCGGTGCGCCCGGTGCGGTGCACGAAGGTCTGCGGGTCCTGGGGCAGGGCGAAGTTGACCACGTGGGTCAGGTCCGGCACGTCGATGCCGCGCGCGGCCACGTCCGTGGCCACCAGGATGGTCGACTTGCGCTGGCGGAAGCCGTTCAGGATATTCTCGCGCTGGGCCTGGTTCAGGTCGCCGTGGATGGGCTCGGCCGGATAGCCGCGCTGGGTCAGCCGGGCGGCCACATGGTCGGCGTCGGCCCGCGTGCGCACGAAGACCAGGCCGTAGAAGTCGGGGCGGGCGTCGATGACCCGGCACAGGGCCTCGAAGCGGTCCGAGTCGGCCATCTCGTGGAAGACGTGGCGGGTCAGGGGCGCGTCCGAGGTCTCGGCCTTGACCGTGACAACGTCGAAGTCGCCCATGAACTCCTTGGCGATGGCCATGACCTCGCGGGCCATGGTCGCGGAGAACATGAGGGTGCGCCGGTCCTCGTTGGCCGAGGCCAGGATGGCGCGCACGTCGTCCACGAAGCCCATGTTGCACATCTCGTCCGCCTCATCGAGGATGAAATAGGTCAACTCGTCGATGACGAGCGAGCCGCGCTCCAGGTGGTCCATGATCCGGCCGGGCGTGCCCACGACCACGTCCACGCCGCGCCTCAGCGCCTTGAGCTGCATGTGGATGGCCTGGCCGCCGTACACTGGCAGCACGCGGATGCGCTTGTCGCCCTTGAGGGAGTCGATCTCCTCGGCCACCTGGATGGCCAGCTCGCGGGTCGGGGCCAGGATGAGCGACTGGACGCGGTGGGCGCCCTCCTGGGCCGCCTCGATGACGGGCAGGCCGAAGGCCGCGGTCTTGCCCGTGCCGGTCTGGGCTTGGCCCACGATGTCCCTGTCGCCCGAGAGCAACTTCGGGATGGTCAGGGCCTGGATGGGGGTGGGGGCGGTGAACCCCTTGGATTCAAGGGCGTCCAGGGTGGATCCCGAAAGCCCCAGTTCCTTGAAACTGGTCATGATTTGCCTTTGGTAAAAAGTAAAAACGGTAAATTCGGTTCCACCGGACAACGCGCCATGCGAAAACGGCACAGTCGCGCCCGCGCCTGCGTGAGGTCTCGAAGAGGGAGAAGGAGGAGGGTGCCCGGGGGAAGGGGAAGGGGGGAATGCTCGTGTGGAACTCCTCGCTTTCCCTTCCCCCGGCCGCCGGGAAGGCGGCGGTTACCTGGGACGGAAGGTGATGCGGCCCCGGGTCAGATCGTAGGGGGAGAGTTCCACGGTCACGGTGTCGCCGGGCATGACGCGGATGCGGAATTTGCGCATCTTGCCGGAGATGTGGGCGAGCACGGTGTGGCCGTTTTCGAGTTCAACGCGAAACATGGCGTTGGGCAGGGCTTCTTCGACAACGCCCTGGACGACGATTCCTTCTTCTTTAGGCATATACTTCTTTAACCTCTTGTTGCAGGCGACGGGAAAAGCCCGCCCCGGAGCGGGGCGGGCTGGCTCATGTCTTCTAACGACGGGCGGCCGGCGCTACCAGCGCGGACGCTCGGGACGCGGACGGGCTTCGTTGACCTTGATGTTGCGGCCTCCGAAATCGGAACCGTCCAGGCTTTCAATGGCGGCAAGGGCCCCCTGGTCTTCCATTTCGACAAAACCGAAGCCGCGGGGACGGCCGGTTTCGCGATCGTTGATCAGTTTGACGGAAATGACCTCTCCAAAGGTCTCAAACGCTGCGCGTACATCCTCTTCCGTGGCGCTCCAGGGCAGGTTGCCCACATAGATATTCTTAGCCATTACGTACCAAACTCCGAGAAATAGTGAAAAAACGGCGAATAACGCCAGGTGAAAGTAGATCGAGGAAGCGGAGGCGCGCAAGCCCTGCAAAACCTGAAGCCATTCCACCCTTGTCGGTGCGGGCCGGCCGAAACCGGCTGTGTCCCCGTGGACACCACCGACTACTGTAGTAGAGCCCCTTACGTGGGAGCAAGGGTATCCGTCAAGGGAAAAATGATTTGAACAGAAATATCTCCTAGATAATAGCTTCCATATCCGAGAAGATTTTGTCCGGATCGTACAGGCCAGGGTGATCCTCGGCCAGTCCGTCCATGGTCTCGAAGTAGGCGTCCCAGCCGACCACCTCGGCCACCTTCTTCTTGTCCACGAATATCTTGAAGGTGGTTCCCTCGGGACACTTGGTCAGGTTGAGTTCGAGTACGCCCTCGCCGGTCATCTCGGTCCAGAAGGCGGACCAGGAGGTGCGGTCGCCCTCTGTCTTCTTGTACTTCTCGAAATAGGCCTCGAAAATCCGCTGAATGTCGGCGCGTTCCATATTCTCCGTCCTTGGTTGCTGTACTCAGGGCTTGAAGTCGTCCGTGGTGAACCGGGTTCCGGCGATGTGCGCGGTCTTGAGCGGCTCGTAGCCCGGCTCCCCGGCCCCGCCGTGGTGGTAGGCACAGAAGAAGCTCCCGTCCGCGAGCCGCGTCCAGCCGGAGTAGCCGAAATCCGGGGCCGCCGCATGGCGGTCGTTGCGCAACTCCAGGACGTGTTCCCGGACCCATCCGTCGGGCAACCCGTCCCCCGCGGTCCAGTTCCAATCATACACCCGGCCGTAGGCGGGTTCAAGGATGTTCAGGGAAATCCGTTTCCAGGTGCAGTCCACCGCGTTGTCCTCGAAGGGGTAGGGCGCGCCGAACATGACCGGCCGGGTCTCGGCCTGATCCGGGTCCACCTCGATGACGGCCCGTCGCTCGCCGTTGACCAAGGCCGTGACCCTGCCCGCCGCGTACTCGAAGCGCAGCCGGTTGAATCGGCCGGGCGGCAGGGGGACGGCCTGCGCGCCTTGCGCGTCCGGGACCATGCGGTCCGGGGCCAGCCGCCACCAGGCGCCCACGCGGATGGCGCAACCGTTGGGCCCGGCTTCGTCCACCCGGACGTCGGCCTCAAGGGTCAGGCTCGCGGTGCGCGGATCGGTCATGGGCCGCAGGGCGTAGCGCACCACGGACCCGTTGCCCGCGCCGTTTTTGACGCGCATGCCCTCAACGGTGAAGGTCGGGTTGGCCGGGGCGGCGGCCCGGCCGTGGACCTTGAAGTCCGAGGCCAGCTCCTCGGCCGTGCCGAGCCAGGCGCAGGTGCCCCAGTCCGGGCCGGTGTTGCGGTAGGTGACCAGCAGCCGCCCGTCGTCCAGCAGCCCCATGGTCGGGCGGTGGCCCATGAGCGCGGCGGGCGCGGGCCGCGACCAGGTGGCCCCGTTGTCGTCGCTGTGGACCAGGTACATGGGTTCGAACACGAAGCTGTTCTCGCGCAGCAGGGCCAGGATGCGGCCGGACGGCAGCCGGGCCATGGAGGCCTCGCACAGGACCAGGTTGCGCTCGGCGGCCATCACGGACAGCCGCTCCCAGTCGCGTCCATTATTCGTGGACCGGAAGACGATCTGCTCGGTGGGCGGCTGGCGGATGGCCGGGTGCTCCTTGTCGCCCACGTGCTGGTGCCCGGCGGTCAGCCAACTCCCGTCGTCCAGGACCAGGATGCGGTCGTGCATGTCGTGGGTCAGCCCCTGCGCCTCGAAGGGTTGCCAGGTGCGGCCGTTGTCGCGGCTCTCGAAAAAGACGCGCGAACTGTCGGACAGGACGATGGTCCCGTCCGGGAACAATTTCAGGCGCGGGCTGTGGCTGCGCGGGGAGTTGGGATAGACGGGCGCGGACCAGGTCGCCCCGTTGTCGCGGCTCGACTTGACCACGAGCACGCGGCGGTCGGGGCGCACGTGCCGGTCCGCCTCGTTGTAGGCGACGACGAGCGTGCCGTCCGCCGCCCGGATCACGTTCGGGAAGGCCAGGTAGTTTCCCGCCCTGCGGTCGATGACCACATGGCGGTCCGCTCGGTTCGAAAGGCTGGGCATGGCGGGTCCGGCTACTCTTCCCCGCGCGAGTCTTCCACCCGCTTGGTCTTGGAGAAGCTGCGGGGCAGCTCGCCGGGGCCGAGGATGGTCACCTCGCCGCGCACCAGGATGTTCTTGCGGATTTCGTCGGCCAGGGCCCGGGCCAGCCCCTCGTCGTTGCCGGACGGCGCGCCGGGCGCGCGCTCCACGTGCACGGCCATGTGGTCCAGGCCGTCCTTGCGGCTGAGGAAGATACGGTACTCGGCGGACAGCTCCTTGAAGTGTTCGAGCACGGAGCCGATCTGGCCGGGGTAGATGTTCACGCCCCGGAAGATGAACATGTCGTCGGACCGGCCCAGGATCTTGTCCACGCGCGGCATGGTCACCCCGCAGGCGCATTGGCCCGGGATGAGCCGGGTCAGGTCGTGGGTCCGGTAGCGGATGAGCGGGGCGGCCTCCTTGCGCAGGGAGGTGACGACCATCTCGCCGACCTCGCCGGGGGCCACGGGCTCCAGCGTCTCCGGGTCGATGATCTCGGTGATGTACATGTCCGCCCAGTAGTGGATGCCGTCGTGGGCCGCGCACTCCAGGCCGGTGCCCGGGCCGTACAGCTCGGTCATGCCGATGATGTCGAAGCTGTCCTCGAGCCCCAGGGCCTGCTCGAACTGGCGGCGCATCTTGGGGGTGTGGGTCTCGGAACCGAAAATGGCCTTTTTCAGGCTGATCCTGTCGGCCAGCCCCTGCTTCTGGACCTCCTCGCCCATGAGCAGGGCCATGGAGGCCGTGGAGCATATGCAGGTGGACTTCAGGTCGGTGAGCATCTGGAGCTGAATCTCCAGAAGTCCCGGCCCCACGGGCAGGGCCATGGCCCCGAACCGCTCGCAGCCGAGCTGGAAGCCCGCTCCAGCGGTCCATAACCCGTAGCCCACGCATATCTGGACCCGGTCCTCGCGGGTCAGTCCGGCCATCTCATAGCAGCGGGCGAACATGTCCTTCCAGACGTCGATGTCGTTCTGGGTGTAGGCCAGGATCTTGCGTTTGCCCGTGGTCCCGCTGGAGCCGTGGATGCGGACCACGTCTTTTTCGGGCACGGACAGCAGCGGCATGGGGTAGCCGTCCTTGAGGTCCTCGGCCGTGGTGAAGGGGAGCCTGCGCAGGTCGTCCAGGGAGGTGACGTCGCCCGGCTCCACGCCCGCTTCCTTCAGGCGGGCCTGGTAGAAGGGGCTGTTGGCGTGGGTGTGGCCCACGGTCCATTTCAGCCCTTCGAGCTGGATGTCGGCGATCTGTTCCTCGGTCAAATTCGGTATGAAACGGTGGTCCATCTGGGGCTCCCTTGATGCGTATGAGACGGCGCTTCCCTTGTGCCGGGCAGGGAAATCCGGTAGCCTGCGAAGTGTTGCGCCAGCGGTATTCATGCAGCAAATACCGCTAATCTTCAAGCCCCAAGGACGCTATGGACACCATCCCCACCTGGGCCTTCTACCTTGCCGCCGCCGTGGCCGGACTCGAACTCGGCGGCCTGGCCACCATCTTCATCCAGCGCTGGATCGACGAGGAGCCCATCTGCAAGCCGGGCGGGTCCAAGTGCCCCGAGTGCGGCACCAAGCTCTCCTTCCGCGATACCATCCCGCTGTTCAGCTTCCTGCTCCTCAAGGGGCGCTGCCGCCATTGCGGCGCGGCCATCGGCCCGCAATACCTGCTCGTCGAGCTGTCCTGCCTGGCCTGGGCCCTGGCCTCGGCCTATGCCTATGGATTGAGCCCGGAGTGGGGCGTGTACCTGATCCTCGGGGTCATGCTCATCGCGGGCAGCTTCATCGACTTCGAAACCTTCCTTTTGCCCGACCGCATCACCCTGGGCGGCACCGGCATCGCCCTGGCTGCCAGCTTCGTGCTCCGGGAGGGCCCCACCTGGCAGAACGCCCTGCTCGGCGCGGCTGTGGGCGCGGGGCTGTTCTGGGTCTTACAGCAGCTCTACCGGCTGTGGCGCAAACAGGAGGGCCTGGGCACCGGCGACGTCAAGCTCATGGCCATGATCGGGGCCATGGTCGGCCTGGGCGGGCTGGCCCCGACCATCCTGATAGGCAGCCTGACCGGGGCGCTCGGCTCCATCTACTACATGTTCCGCCCGGGCAAGGGCGGCATCCGGGGCCGCGTTCCCTACGGCCCGTTCCTGAGCCTCGGCTGCATGCTCTACCTGCTCTACGGGCCGGAGATCATGCGCTGGTGGAATTCCTAGCCCGTCCCTTCCGTTCACCGTTCCGGAAACCGCCCAAAGAAAAACCGCCCGTGGCGGTCGGGCGGTTTTTGCGTGATGGCCTCTGGTCGCGATCGGAGGGTTTGGGGGATCACCGCCCCCTGTCGGGATTGGTGACCGCCAGCACCGGACGTGTTTCCGGCTTTGGCTTTTTCTCGACCTTGGGCCTGGTCTTCTTGGGCTTCGTCTTGGGCGGCGGCGGAATCTTCTTGGCCGGGGACGGCTCGGGCGCCAGCTGGGCGCTCATGATCTGCGGCTCTGGCCCGGCGTTCTCCTGGTGGTAGAGGTAGGAGACCACCCGGTTCACCCCTTCCATGCTCATGGCGTGGGCCACGATGCGGTCGCGCTCCGCCTTGTCGTGGATGACCCCCAGGAGCACGATGTCGCCCTGGACGATCTGCACCTCGACGGGGGTGCTGGTGACATCGAAGTCGGCCATGAGCTGCGTCCGCAGTTCGGCGTACTTGGCCTGGTCGCTGAAGAAGGTGCTGTCCGTATTTTCGTCGTGCAGGTACAGTCGACTGATGATCTGGCGCTTGCCCTCGACCTTGTCCATGCACTGATAGATGGTTTTGAGCTGTTCCTGGGAGTCGTACTCGCCCACCAGGTAGAGCTTGCCGAAATAGCAGTAGGTGGTGATCTGGTCCGCCCGGATGTCCTTGTTCTTGTAGAGCTCGGCCTGGGCGTGGCCCGCCACGATGGCGTCGAGCATCTGCTGCTCGGTGGTCCGCTCGTCCATGGCCGTCTCGTACACGGATTGGCCGCTGCCGATGAGCGACGAGACGTAGGCGGGCGCGCCGGGAATGAGCCCGATGCCGAACGGCACCATGGCGCAGCCCGGTAGCAGGAAGATGATGGATACGACCAGCAACAATTTGAGTCTGAACATTCTCTCCGTCCCCCCCAATTAAAAGTGTTCAGGCTCCACCCTGCGCAGGGAACAGCAAGAAGCCTGCCACCGGGGGCGGCAAAGCGCGGATTCCGCCACAGCCCTTGGGAGTCAAAGGATTTGCAATGACAGGACTTTCCGTGCGGGAGTACGACGGTCTATAAAAAGTGGATTAAACGCGCGTCGGGGGAACGGCGCATCCAGGAAAAATGGATTCAAGGGGGCTAGAACTTGCCGGAGTGGCGGGGCCAGTAGCCGGTGAATCCCTTGCAGATGATGATGGTGAACTTGCGTCCTTCCCCGCCCTTGAAGGAGGAGCTGTAGAAGATCGGCTCGCTCACGTACTCGAACATCTTGTTCAGCTCGGGCACCGGGCTCTTGCGGAAGCGCTTGCGGATCATGACCGCGCCCCAGCCGAGCTTGTCTTTGCCCGGCACGGGCCACAGGTCGTACTGGTTCATGCGCCGGTCTTCGCTCCAGGTGCAGAAGGTGAACGGCTGGCCCTTGAGGTAGAAGGCCAGTTCCGAGGTGAACCCGTAGTTGTCGGACATGGCGAAGACCCTGGACGGGTCGTCGAACTCGGTGTTGATGACGTCGTCCACCTTGCGGCCCAGGTCGTCCCAGCCCTTGAGCCGGAGGGTGATGTTCATGGAGTCCGGCAGCGGGAGGAGCGGGGACACGAAGATGGCCACGGTCACGGCCAGGGCCGCGACCGCCATGACGGCCTTGCCGCGCGTCTTGCGCTTCGGGGCGTCCCACCACGCCCGGAAGGCCATGCCCGCCAGGATCGCGCCCGTGCCGAAGGCGGCGGCGGTCCAGTTGGCCTCCACCTTGGAGAAGAGCGCCTTGATGGTGATGATGCCCCACAGGGGCCAGAAGAAGAGCACGGTCAGCAGATCGCGCCGGTACTTCGCGTCGAACCGGCCCACCGGGCCGACCCACGCCTTGCGCATGGCGGCCGGGGTGGCAGCGAGAATGAACCAGAACCACCAGGGCGCGATCAGGCCGATCTGCGCGCCGAGCATCTCGAAGAACGGGCCGACGCGGTCGGGCAGCCAGTCGCTGCCGCCCACGCCCGAGGTCAGCTTGGCCACGTGCTTGTAGGCCACCCAGCCGTTGTCCATGTTCCAGAGGACGATGGGCGCGAGCCCGATGACGGAGCCGATGACCCCGGCGAGGATGAAGCGCGGCCAGAACCGTTCGGGCAGCTGCCCCCGGCAGTGCAGGATGACGGCGTATATCAGGGCCAGAAGCAGGAACGTCAGCATCATGTACTTGGCCAGGATGCCCAAGGCCATACACAGGCCGAGGATGACGAAGGGGCGGGCGGACACCGGGCAGTCCGGCTCGTGGCGCGTGGCTGCGGCCAGGGCGAAGAAGGCCACGGTCCAGAAGAAGATCAGCGGGCAGTCCGTGGTGGCCAGGATGCCCAGCCCGTTGAGCAGGGGCATGGTCGCGGCCGCGAAGAGTACGAACAGGGCCAGCCGGTACTCCCGCCAGACGCGCGACACCCCGACGTACAGCGCTGCCTGGATGCCGGTCATGCCCAGAATGGACCCGAAGCGTACGCCCAGCTCGGTGTTCCCGAAGACCCAGGTCCACAGGCTGATGATCCAGGCGATGAGCGGTCCCTTGGAATAATAGGACAATTGCGGCCGCCTGATCCAATCCCAATATTGCGCCTCGTCCTGCACCAGGTTCAACTGCCCGGAGGCCACGAACCAGTAGCGCACCAGAAAGGATGCCAAAATGATGAAAAAGGCCACCAAATCCAGCCGGGGAGAATATGTATCGCGGGGCGTAGTCATGACGGGGATGAAGTATATTATTCGGGGAAATGTGGCAAGGGAAGGGGGGCGGCTTCCGATAGCGGGCCATCTGCACATTTTTTCCGGGGGCTTCCATCCTCACGTAGACGGCTACGCTGCGGTGAAAGCCCCCGGAAGAAAATGCACAGCTGCCCCACTCTCGAAAGCCTATTCCGAGCGCGCAAGAGTTGATTGATGCTCGTGGTTGCTATCACGAAAATGTTTTCATTGAAGCTAGTTGCTAACTCAATTTGTTCGTATATCGTGGAGGCAGTGCTATTTGATCTTTTGAGCTATGCTTTCAAGGGCCTTCACTCCTCGGAGTCGTAATCCTTCGTTTGCGATAGTTCCGGCAAATGATTCAACGTCGATTTTGCATTGGACTGTTGGCAATAATACTTCTCCAAAATAAAAGCTGCAATCAACCGTTAGTTCTGCTTCTCCATAGACTTTCTTTAATCCGTAGTACTGTCCCCAATCAATTATTCGTGTTTCACCGGGGCCTAATGTTGGTATTCCGGAAACCAGAGGGCCACCTGTTATAGGTTGTGCCTCACCAACAGATTTTTCGTCGGTGCCGAAAGCTTTCACAATATTCTTTGATGCCTTAAATGATATATTGCTCGCTAATCCATGTCCTATGTTTTTGATAACGATCATGACGATTGATGGTCTTTCAAAATCATGAACTGCTGTTACAATAACGTGGGGTTCGGATTGCTGTTTACGTGTTTTTTTTGCCTCAATTGCAAGAGTTTTAGTGTATTTAGCCAAAAAGAAAGTAAGAAATGCCAGTGTAATAGCTGATAGGGACGTAATTGCTTGATTAATTGCCATAACATCCTCCTACAGGTAAGTAATTTTAGATTCGTTTAATCTGTATTATGCGTAATGCCAATCAAAATGAAGGAGGAAATTTGAAGAGGAGGAAATAGGGCAAACCCGCCGAAGGCGCGCCAAAAAGTTTAGGAAAGGAGAGGGGATGGGGGTCCGGGGGAAGGGGAGAGGGAGGTACAGCCCGGGTACATAGGTAACACATTAGCCCGGGAACATGGGTAACACTTTGGGCATGAGAGCCTGGAGGTGCCCATGCCCTGGAATGAGGTCAAACCTATGGATCAGCGATGGTTGTTCGT
>NZ_JBGLYH010000056.1:0-24454 GCF_041414475.1 Pseudodesulfovibrio karagichevae | reverse complement strand
GGCTGGGGTGCCAGCAACGAAATGCTCAATCAGACGACCGGATATATGAGCCGACAAACGCGATCTTTTTAGCCTCATAGTCCCCCCTAATACGACGAGAGATCTATGTCAGCCCCAAACTTTTTATATCGCTTCGCGGGACGGGCACACAAAAAAATTCCCCGGCTCACTCTTGAGTCAGGGGCTCCCAATTCTTCATGGAGCGATTCGGGTGCGCCAGCACCCGACAGCGGCTCTCTTACCGCGCTCGGAATAGGCTTTCGAGAGTGGTGCAGCTGTGCATTTTCTTCCGGGGGGCTTTCACCGCAGCGTAGTCTTCCTACGTGAGGATGAAAGCCCCCCGGAAAAAATGTGCAGATGCGCCGCTATCGGAAGCCGCCCCCCTAGCCGACAGGCTCAACCTCCACCCTATTGCAGTGGAAGGCGCAGGTGTTGCCCATGTCGGTGAGGCGTTGGCTGGTCAGCTGGTTGGAGCCCTGGCCGGGCTTTTGGTTGGGCCAGTGCAGACCTTCGGCCACCAGCAGTTCCGGGCGGGTGTCCTCGGTGACCTCGGCCCGGGCGGTGTTCTGGCCGCGTCCGTTGAACACGCGCACGGTCATGCCCTGGGTGATGCCCCGCGCGGCGGCGGTTTCGGGGTGGATGAGCACCTTGGCCCCGCCGGTCCGCTCGCGGATGGACTCGACCTCGTTGAAGGCGGAGTTGAGCAGCAGGGGGTGGGGCGGGGTGAGGTATTCCAGCGGGTACTGGTCGCCGCCCTCGGGGTCGCGCACCGGGGTGCCGTCGGGCAGCGGGTCGAGGCCCTGATCGGCCATGGACTGCGAGAAGAACTCCACCTTGCCGGACGGGGTCTGGAAGCCCTCGGCAAAGGGGTTGGCCGGGATGTTCAGGCGGACCGGCTCGCCCCGGCGCAGGGCGTCGAGGTCCACGCCCGCCATGTACGGGGAATCGGCGGATTCGGCCAGGAGGCGCTCAATGCACTGCGCCTCGGTCAGGGAGAAGACCTCCTCGGTGTAGCCCAGGCGGCGGGCCAGCCCCTGGAAGATGTCCAGGGTGGGGCGGCTGTCGCCCACGGGCTCGATCGCGGGCCGGGCTATCTGGACGTAGTTGTGGCCGTAGCTGCGATACAAATCGCCGACCTCGAGGAAGCTCGCGCCGGGCAGGATGACGTCCGCGAACCGGGCGGTGTCGGTCATGTACATCTCCTGGACCACGGTGAACAAATCCTCGCGGGCCAGGCCCGCCATGACCTGGGCCGATTGCGGGGCCACGGCCGCCGGGTTGGACAGGTAGTTGTAGAGCAGCTTGACCGGCGGGTCGTCGAGTTCGGTCAGGGCGTGGCCCAGGTGGACCATGTTGACGATGCGCGTGTCCGCCGGGCGCAGGTCGTCGCGGATGAGGGACGGGGCCTTGCCGGGCGCGCCGCCCAGCGACCGGGTGATGCCGCCGCCGGGTTTGGCGAAGGCGTTGACCAGGGCCGGGAGCAGGGAGATGGTCCGCATGGCCATGCCGCCCGCCAACTGCCGGGCCGGTCCCCAGCCCGTGCGGATGTACGGGGCGCGGGCCGTGCCGTAGGCGCGGGCGAACGCGGCGATCTCGGCCTCGGACAGGCCGCAGACCTCGGCGGCGCGGGATGGCGGCCACTCTCGTGCGCGTTCCTTGAGCCGGTCGAAGCCGATTGTCTGCGCCGCGATGAAATCGTGGTCGAGCATATCCTCATTGATGAGCACGTGCATGACGGCCAGGGCCAGGGCCGCGTCCGTGCCGGGCCGGAGCATGAGGTGGACGTCCGCCTCGCGGGCCGTGGGGTTGCGGTAGGGGTCGATGACCACGATCTTCGCGCCGTTCTTGCGTGCCTGCGTGAAGTGCGGCCAGGCGTGGACGTTGGTGACCAGGGTGTTGTTGCCCCAGATGACGATGAGGTCGGACTGGGCCGCCTCCTGGATCTCGGTGCTCGGGCCGCCGCCCAGGGAGGCCTTGAATCCGGCCGTGGCTGCCGGGCCGCAGATGGTGGCGTCGAGTCGGCTCGCCCCGAGCTTGTTGAACAGGGCGTGGCCCGAGTTGCGGTGGGCCATGCCCATGTGCCCGGCGTAGGTGTAGGGGAGGATGGCCTCGGGGCCGAACTCGTCGGCCACGCGCCGGATGTTGGCGGCCACCTCGTCCAGGGCCTCGTCCCAGGAGATCGGGGCGAACTCGCCGCTGCCCTTGGGGCCGGTGCGCCTGAGCGGCGTGGTCAGCCGCGCCGCCCCGTGCACGTGCTCCGGGAACCGCGCCCCCTTCTTGCAGATGAACCCCTGCGTATAGGGATGGTCCGGGTCGCCCTTGACCCTGGTGATGATGCCGTCCTCAACCTGGACCAGCAGCCCGCAGGTGTCCGGGCAATCCTTGGTGCACACCGCACGCTTCCACATGATGCTCTCCGTCTTGGTCTTGAAATGTCTCAGGATGACGCCCCGCCGAAAACGTATGACGAAGCGCCCGCGCAGGGTCGCATAAAGCGGAGGGGATTGCCAATCGGATTTGCCGAGGGGGGGGGGAGGGGCGGGAAATGCCGAGCGGTGCGCGGAGAAGCCCGTGGGCTGACCGGCCGTTCTTTCCGCAACCCCGAAGTGGACACCCGGCCGCTTTGCGCGTATTTCAATGAAAAGTCTCGAAATTTTCTACAGTTGACGCGCAGGCGACGGGTTGTTCATGGATAAGCAGAATCTTTTCGCGGGGATACCCGAGGTTTTGGACGAGCGGAAGTTCGCCCATGGGGGGAACCGCAGGCGCATGGCCGAGATGGCCGGGTGCGCGGTGGAGGACATCCTCGACTTTTCGGCCAACGTGAACCCGCTGGGGCCGCCGCCGTGGCTCGGGCAGGTGGTCGGGCAGGCGTTGCAGGAAGTGGACGCCTATCCGGACCCGGAGTGCGCCCGGCTGATTATGGCCGCGTCCGAGCGCTACAAGGTCTGGCCCACCCAGGTGGCCGCGGGCAACGGCGCGTCCGAGCTGCTCTTCGCCATCGCCGGGCTCAAGGGGTTCCGCCAGGCGGTCATCCCCTCGCCCACCTATGTGGACTACGCCCGGTCCTGCCGGGTGCATCGCCTGCCCGTGGTCGAGCCGCCGCTGACCGACGACTTCACGGTGGACTTCCCGTCCATGGGCACGCTCCTGGCCACGCCCTCCCTGGTCTTCCTGTGCTCGCCCAACAACCCCACCGGCACCCTGGTGCCCGCCAACGACCTGCGCGAGGTGGCGGCCATGTTCCCCCAGTCCACCTTCGTGGTGGACGAGTCCTTTGCCGAGTTCCTGCCCGAGGACGCCGACCGGCTGACCCGCGATCGGCCGTCCAACGTGATCACCGTCCTGTCCCTGACCAAGTCCTACGCCATTCCCGGCCTGCGGCTGGGCTTGGTCTTCGCCGACCCGGACGTGATCCTGCGTATCCGCCACAACATGTCCGCATGGTCCGTGAACACCCTGGCTCAGAGGGTCGGCGAGCGCTGCCTGAAGGACACGGCCTACTTGGCCGAGACCCGCGAGCAGACCAGGCTCCTGCGCGAGTCCCTGGCCTCGGGGCTCCGACAGGTGCCGGGCATCAAGGTCCTGCCCGGAACGGCCAACTACCTGTTCTGCCGCATGGACCGTGTGGGCCGCGACGCGGCCTTCCTGCAGGAGCGGCTGCTCATGGAGCACCGCATCGGCATCCGGCTGTGCGGCAACTACACCGGGCTGGACGACAACTGGTTCCGGGTGGCCGTGCGCGGCCGCGAGGACAACGAGCGGCTTATCCGGGCCATGGAGGCGGTGGCGGGCACGGCCCGCGCCCCGCTGGTCCGGCGTGCGCGCAGGACCCCGGCCCTGATGATCCAGGGGACCAGCTCCAACGCGGGCAAGTCCGTGCTGGCGGCCGCTTTTTGCCGGATTCTGCTCCAGGACGGGTTCGACGTGGCCCCGTTCAAGGCCCAGAACATGTCGCTCAACTCCTACGTCACGGACCAGGGCGGGGAGATGGGCCGGGCCCAGGTGACCCAGGCCATGGCCTGCCGCCTGAACCCGGACGTGCGCATGAACCCGGTGCTGCTCAAGCCCGGCTCGGACACCGGCTCGCAGGTCATCGTCATGGGGCGGCCCGTGGGCAACATGAACGTGCGCGAGTACGTGGAGTACAAGCCGCGCGCCTGGGAGGCGGTCAAGGCGGCCTACGACTCCCTGGCCAATGAGCACGACGTCATGGTCCTGGAGGGGGCGGGCAGCCCGGCCGAGGTCAACCTCAAGCACCACGACATCGTCAACATGGCCATGGCCGACTACGCCGGGGCCAAGGTCCTGCTCACCGGCGACATCGACCGGGGCGGGGTCTTCGCCTCCATCGTCGGGACCATGAGCCTGCTCACGGCCCGGGAACGCAATCTGGTGGAAGGGTACGTCATCAACCGCTTCCGGGGCGACGCCTCGCTGCTCGACCCGGCCTTCGGCCAGATGTTCGAGCGCACGGGCAAGCCGGTGCTCGGCACGGTGCCGTACATCCACGGCCTGGGCCTGCCCGAGGAGGACTCGGTCTCGTTCAAAGAGGGCTTCAGGCCCGAGGCGGACAAGCTGCCCGAGGACCAGTGCGTGGACATCGTGGTCCTGAATTTGCCGCGCATCTCGAATTTCAACGACATCGACCCGCTCCACGCCGAGCCGGACGTGCGCGTGCGCGTGGCGTCCGACGCCCGCGACGTGGGCACGCCGGACGCGGTGATCATCCCCGGCTCCAAGTCCACGGTGCCGGACATGCGCGCGCTCAAGGGTACGGGCATGGCCGCCGTCCTGCGCGAGCTGGCCGAGGGCCGGACGCGCATCGTCGGCATCTGCGGCGGGTTCCAGATGCTCGGCCGCATCGTGGACGACCCCTTCGGCCTGGAGTCCGAGACCACCCGCGTGGAGGGCTTCGACCTGCTGCCGGTCCAGACCACCCTGGCTCCGGAAAAGACCCTGACCCGCACCTTCGGCACGCACTCGGCCTCGGGCCACGGCGTGCACGGCTACGAAATCCACCACGGACACACCGAGCCCCTGTCCGGGGAGCTGCGCGTGGCCCTGCGCGACAACGCGGGCGAGCCGCTCGGCTACATGCGCCCGGACGGGCGGGTGCTCGGCACCTACCTGCACGGGCTGTTCGACGCGGACCCGTTCCGCCGCTGGTTCATCGACCAGCTGCGCATGGACAAGGGCTTGTCGCCCTTGGAGACGGTCCAGACGAGCTTCGGACTGGAGGACGCCCTGGACCACCTGGCCTCGGTGGTGCGCGAGGCCGTGGACATGGCCTCGGTCTACCGGGCGCTCGGCCTGTCGGGCGGATGCACCCAGGCCTCGCTGTTCAGGCGCATGGGCGGCTGAGCCGGGGAGTAGGGGAATCAGGCGTCCGCGCAGCGGGACGAGTCGGCCATGGTGCAGGTGTTCTTGCCCTTGTGCTTGGAGGCGTACATGGCCTGGTCCGCCTTCTGGACCAGGAGCTCGGCGGACGCGCCGTTCTCGGGGTACACGGACACGCCCACGCTGGCGCCGATGGCCGCCGGGCCCGTCTTGAGGGGGAAGGGCGCGCGCAGGGCGGACACGAGCTTTTCGCCCACCAGGGCCGCGTCCCCCAGGTTGGTCACCTCGTTGAGCATGACCACGAATTCGTCGCCGCCCAGCCGGGCCACGGTGTCGGACTTGCGCACCGATCCGGTCAGGAGCATCCCCACCCGTTTGAGCAGTTCGTCCCCCGCCTCGTGCCCCATGGTGTCGTTGACCGCCTTGAAGCCGTCCAGGTCGATGTAGAGCAGGGCCAGCCTGCGGTGGTACCGGGCGGACAGCGCCAGGGAGGCCTCCAGCCGGTCGAAGAAGAGCTTGCGGTTGGGCAGCCCGGTCAGGGCGTCGTACATGGCCGCGGCCACGAGCTGTTCCTGATACAGCTGCCGCCGGGACACGGCCAGGGCCAGGTGCCACGCGCCGAAGGCGATCAGGACGAAGAGCGCGCCTCCGCCCGTGTACAGCTTGAACAGCAGGGTGCGGGTCTGCGCGGCCAGGGTCTCGGGCGGAACCCGGGAGACCAGCATCCAGAAATAGGGCGAGGGCGTCATGTCCTTCGGGGCCTGGATGGCCGGTGCGCGCAGCCGCATGCTGAATTGGCGCATCTCGGCCAGGGGGCGGACCATGGCGAAGGTGAACAGGCCGTTGGCCGTGGTGATCTGCCCGCGCTCCCGCGAGAGCATCCACTTCCATTCGTCGGGCCGTTCCATGGCGAAGCTGACGTCGCGCGTCTTGGCGGCCATGAAGCCCCATTCCTTGTCCTTGTCCGGGCCAAGGAGCCAGTAGCCCTGGCGGTTGAGCAGCATGCTCACCCCCTGGGACGAGGCGTTCGTGCTCAGGATGCGGTCCAGCAGGGTCCGGGCGTCGTAGTTGATCAGGACGATGCCGCGCTTGCGCCCCGAGGAGTCGAAGACCGGCGTGCCGATGCGCAGCATGGGCCTGACGGGCTGCTCCACCTTGCCGTTCTCCGAGTTGAGGTCCATGGGGGAGAGATAGATGTCGCCTCTGCCCAGGGCGAGGCACTCCTTGAAATAGGAGCGGTCGGCCATGCTCCGGAGACGGTCTTCGGGCACGGCCGCGGTCTGCTCGTCGCGGCTGTTGACCCGGATCCTCTCCATGCCCGAGGCGTCGATGTAGCGGATCTGGTCGTAGTCCTGGCGGTTGCGGGCCAGTTCCATGTACTCCCGCTCCATGTCCCGGACCGCATTGCCGTCGCCGGTGTCCAGGAGCAGGGTGAGTTCGTTCTGCTTGGAGAGATACAGGACGTCGGCCACGATGTGGTCCAGTTCGCGGGCGATGGCCGAGGTCTGCAGGTCCAGGGAGTTGAACTCCGACGCGCCGATCCGGGCGAGGTCTTCGCTGCGTTCGACGTGGTAGACGAGAGCCCCGCCCGCAGTGAGCAGGGCGCCCACGAGCAGGACGAGGACGATGAAGATGCGCAAGCCGCCCCGGATGACCTGGCGGTCCTCTCCGGGCATCTTGCCTAAGTAGGTCCGGTTGTTCCGCTTGAAAAACATGTGCCGGTTCCCCCTGGCGCGAACGTCCTTCCCCTGGCGCGGCGGCCGCTTCCCCCGGCCGAACCATCGCTTTCCCCCTTTGAAATACTGCCTTGAAATTCGGAAAAGTCAAGAACCGAAGCGGTTTTGTCCTGCCGGTGGGCCTGGTCCCGTGCCGTCGCCCGATTTTCCCCGGGCGGGAAATTGCTGGTCAAACAAGCGTTTGAGTATTGACTTGCCGTTGAAAAGCGGGTTTTGAGGGGGGGGCCGGAAGTGCGCGCCGCTCACGGTTGGAATTGCGCCGTTCAATGAAAACGTGTATCCAACCGGAACGAATCCATGCCATTTACTGAACACAGAGCACGTGCTGCACTGCCAAGGAGGAATACATGTACGTCGGACTGAAAATGCTTCGCGACTTCGTCAAGGTCACCCCCCAGACGCTGGTCAAGGACGCCCAGAAACAGCTTGAGGACAACAAGCTCTGGATGCTCCTGGTGGTGGACGACGAAGGCAAGCTGGTCGGCTACGTGCGCAAGGAAGATATCTCGGCGGCCCTGCCCAGCATCATGACTTCCCTGGAGAAACACGAGATCAACTACCTGATGAGCAAGCTCACGGTGGAGAAGATCTTCCGCACGGACATCAAGACCGTGGCCCCGGAGACCGAGATCGAGGGCGCGGCCGACATGATGTACGAGATGAACCTGGCCGGGCTGGCCGTGGTCGGCGAAGCCGGCGAACTCATCGGCTACATCAACCGCAACGTCATGCTCGACGTCCTGGCCGAGGAGATGGGATACCGCGAGGGCGGCAGCCGCCTGACCCTCGAGGTGGAGGACCGTTCCGGCGTGCTCTACGAGGTCGCCGGGGTCATCGCCAACATGAAGATCTCCATCATCTCCACCGGCACCTTCTTTTACAGCGGACGCCGCATCGTGGTCGTCCGAATAGATACCGAAGACCCGTCCTCGGTCGCCGCGGCGCTTGAGGACAGGGGCTACAAACTGGTCGCTCCCGAGGATTTCGAAGGGGAGTGGACCTAGGGCCCGACCGGCCATTCGGCAGCATATGGACCCGGACGGTGTTTTGGAATTCACCGACGGGCCGTGCGGACGTCGCTTGGGACCGGGGGTTCCGAGACCATAATGGAACGATTATGGCCTATCTCGACGTCCGCGACGTTACGCTCACCTTCAAGGGCATCGCCGCGCTCATGGGCGTGTCCTTCTCCGTGGAACAGGGGACCATCGCTTCCCTGATCGGCCCGAACGGGGCCGGAAAAACCTCCATGCTCAACTGCATCAGCGGCCGCTACACCCCCGACGGCGGGGCGCGCGGCGCATGCTCCATCCAACTGGACGGCGAATGCCTGCTCTCCCTGCCCGCGCACAAGCGCACGGAGCTGGGACTGTCCCGGACATTCCAGAACATCGCCCTGTTCAAGGGGCTCTCCGTCCTTGACAACCTCATGGTCGGGCGGCACAGCCGCATCGACTACGGGTTGCTCTCGTCCATCCTCCGCTTCGGCCGGACCGTGCGCCTGGAGCGCCGCCACCGCCGCCGGGTGGAGGACGTCATCGACTTCCTGAACCTATCCCCCTACCGCCACAGCCACGCCGGGCGACTACCGTACGGCGTGCGCAAGCGGGTGGAGCTCGGCCGGGCCCTGGCCGCCGAGCCCAAGCTCATCCTCCTGGACGAGCCCATGGCGGGCATGAACCTCGAAGAGACCGAGGACATGGCCCGATATATCCTGGACATAGCCGAGGAGTGGGGCGTCACCGTCCTGCTGGTCGAGCACGACATGGGAGTTGTCATGGACATCTCCGACAAGGTCGTGGTCATCGACTTCGGCTCCAAGATCGCCGAGGGCTCGCCCGACGAAGTGCAGGCGAACACGGACGTCATCAAGGCCTACCTGGGCACCGAAGACGCCGCGTTCATGGGCAGATAGGCGACGACCGAACCGGCAGGGCGCGCCGCCCCGGTCCCGCATCCAGCGGACCCGGCAGGCCAGAGCCCTCGCCGCCGACCGTCCCGGACCAGTAAGGAAGTCCCGGCCCCGCGCCGGGGAAGACGAGAGGACGTTTCATGGCCAAACCGTACATGACCACGCTGCCGAGGCTGCTCGCCCGGCAGGCCGGGGACCGGCCCCGCAAGACCGCCCTGCGCGAAAAGGAATGGGGCGTCTGGCAGGCCGTGTCCTGGGAGGACAGTTTCCGCGTCACCGCCGAGTTCGCCTGCGGGCTTTCGGCCCTGGGGCTGGGCAAGGGGGACATCGTCATCCTCATCGGCAACAACCGGCCCGAGTGGGTCTGGGCCGAGCTGGCCGTGCAGGGATTGGGCGGCATGGCGCTCGGTCTGTACCAGGACTCCCCGGCCGAGGAGATCGAGTACGTCTTCGCCCTGTCCGGGTGCCGCCTGGTGGTGGCCGAGGACCAGGAGCAGGTGGACAAGATGCTCTCCTTCCGCGAGCGGCTGCCGGACCTCGCGCACATCGTCTACCACGACCCCAAGGGCTTGAAGGCGTATGAATCGCGGGTCCCCGGCCTGAAGAGCTTCAACGCGGTCCGGCGGCTGGGGCGCGAGAAGGGCGGCGACTGCGCGGCCCGGTTCCGGGAGTGCGTCCGCCAGGGCAAGCCGGACGATCCGTGCCTCATCGCCACCACCTCGGGCACCACGGGCCGCCCCAAGCTGGCCGTGCTGTCGCACAAAAATCTCCTGTCCATGGCCCACAACCTGGGCGAGTTCGACCCCAAGTCGGCGACCGACGAGTTCGTCTCCTTCCTGCCGCTGGCCTGGATGGGCGAGCAGATGATGGCCGTGGCCTCGGCCTTGCTCTTCGGGTTCTGCGTCAACTTCCCCGAGACCCCGGACACGGCCTCCGCCGACTCGCGCGAGATCGGCCCGCACTTTATCTTCTCCCCGCCGCGCGTGTACGAGTCCATCGCGGCCAAGGTGGCGGGCGACATCATGGAGACCACGCCGTTCAAGCGCTGGCTGTACAACCGCTTCCTGCCCGTGGGCTACGAGTTTGTGGACACGGTCTTCGCGGGCGAGACCCCGTCCCCGTGGCTGAAGTTCAAGTACCGCCTGGCCGACCAGGGGCTGTTCCGGGCCCTGCGCGACCGGCTGGGCTTCTCGCGCATGCGCAGCGCCACCACGGGCGGGGCCGCGCTCGGGCCGGACGTGTTCCGCTTTTTCCACGCCATCGGGGTGAATCTCAAGCAGATCTACGGCCAGACCGAGATCGCGGGCATCTCCTGCATCCACAAGGAGGGCGAGGTGGACTTTACCTCGGTGGGCGCGCCCATCCCCGAGACCGAGGTGCGCATCTCGGAGCAGGGCGAGATCCTGTCCCGGTCGCCCGCCGTGTTCCTGGGCTATTACAAAAACGACGAGGCCACCCGCGAGACCGTGACCGAGGACGGCTGGCTGCTCTCGGGCGACGCGGGCTACTTCGACGACAACGGCAGGCTGGTGGTCATCGACCGCCTCAAGGACGTCATGCACCTGGCGGACGGCACCCGGTTCTCGCCGCAGTTCCTGGAGAACAAGATCAAGTTCTCGCCGTTTCTGCGCGAGTCCGTGGTCCTGGGCGACGGGCGCGGCTTCGTGGCCGCCATCCTGTGCATCGACATGGCCATCGTCGGCCACTGGGCCGAGTCGAAGATGATCACCTACACGACCTACCAGGATCTGGCGGCCAAGGACGAAGTCTACGCTCTGGTCAAGAGCGAGGTCGCCAGGACCAACGCGACCCTGCCCGAGGCCACGCGCATCCGCCGCTTCTGCCTCCTCTACAAGGAGCTGGACCCGGATGACAACGAGCTGACCCGCACGCGCAAGGTCAAGCGCGGGACCATCAACGAGCGGTACGGCGCGCTCATCGAGGCGCTCTACACCGACGCCTGCGCGCTCAACCTCGAAACCGAGATCACCTACCAGGACGGCCGCGTCCGCCGGATGTGCGGCGACATCCGCATCGAAGACATGGAGGCCTAAGTGGAATATTACCTGCAACTCATCGTCAACGGACTGGTGGTCGGCTCCATCTACTCCCTGGTGGCGCTCGGCTTCGTGGTCATCTACAAGGCCACCAAGGTGGTCAACTTCGCCCAGGGCGAACTGGTCATGGTCGGGGCCTACGTCTGCTTCGCCCTGACGGTCCAGTTCCACATCCCGTTCATCTGGGCCTTCCTGATCACCCTGGCCTTCTCGGTCCTGCTCGGCCTGGCCATCGAGCGCATGGTCCTGCGGCCGCTCATCGGCGAGGAGCACATCTCGGTCATCATGGTCACCATCGGCATGAGCTCGGTGCTCAAGTCCCTGGTCCAGCTCTTCTGGGGCACGCAGATCAGGGTCTACCCGCAGGTCCTGCCCACCGAGCCGGTGATGATCGCCGGGCTGCCCGTGGCCCCGGTGTACATCGCGGCCTTCATCCTGTCCGGGGTCCTGTTCGCCGTGTTTTCGGTCTTCTTCAAGTACTCGCGCACCGGCGTGGCCATGCGGGCCACGGCCTTCGACCAGCAGGCCGCGCAGTCCATGGGCATCGGCATCAAGAACATCTTCGCCATGAGCTGGTGCATCGCCTGCGTCGTGTCCGCGGTGGGCGGGGTCATCCTGGGCAACATCAACGGGATCAACTCGCACATCGGCCACCTGGGGCTCAAGGTCTTTCCGGCGGTCATCCTCGGCGGCCTGGACTCCCTGCTCGGCGCGGCGCTCGGCGGGCTGATCATCGGCGTGCTCGAGAACGTCTGTGACGGCGCGGCCCGCCAGTTCCTCGGCCTGGGCGGCTTCCGCGAGGTGGCGGCCTTCATCATCCTGGTGGTCATATTGATGATCAAGCCGTACGGTCTGTTCGGCACCAAAGAGATCGAGAGGGTCTAGCCATGCACGGTAAATGCGGACTCTTCTTTACCACCTACGAGGCCGAGGCCCAGGTCTTTCCGTCCGGGTTCCAGAAACTCATGGTCGGCCTGTTCCTGGCCGTGCTCTGCGCGGCCCCGTTCATCCTGAACACGCACCTGACCTCCATCGTCAACCTGATCTTCATCTCGGTCATCGGCGCGGTGGCCCTCAACCTGCTGACCGGCGTGTGCGGCCAGATATCGCTCGGCCACGGCGCGTTTCTCGGCGTGGGGGCCTACGCCGCCGGGCAGTGCTCGGTTCACGGCGTGCCGTTCCTCGCGGCCATCCTGACCGGCGGGCTGGTCACGGCCATGGTCGGCATGGTCTTCGGCGTGCCGTCGCTGCGGCTCAAGGGCATCTACCTGGCCATCGCCACCCTGGCCGCCCAGCTGGTGCTCGAATACGTTTTCCTGCACGGCGGGGCCTTGACCGGCGGGTCCAACGGCCTACTCCTGGAGCCGCCGTCCATCCTCGGGTTCTCCTTCGATACCGAGGTGCGCATGTACTTCCTGCTCCTGGCCTTTGCCGCCGGGGCCCTGCTCATGGTCACCAACATCATGCGCTCCAAGTACGGCCGGGCCTTCGTGTCCATCCGCGATTTTTATCTCTCCGCCGAGATCGTGGGCGTGAACCTGTTCCGCTACAAGCTCGTGGCCTTCGGCGTGAGCTCGTTCCTGGCGGGCGTGGCCGGGGGCCTGTGGGGCCACTACACCGGCTACATCTCGGCCGAGCAGTTCAACATCGGCCTGTCCATTTCCTATCTGGCCATGATCGTCATCGGCGGCCTGGGCTCGGTGCTCGGCTCGGTCTTCGGGGCCGTGTTCATCGTCCTGCTGCCCGAGGTCCTGACCGGGCTGTCCAACGCGGTTTCGGCCGTGCTGCCGGACATCGCCCAGTACGTCGTGGCCCTGCGCGAGGGCGTGTTCGGGCTCACGCTCATCCTGTTCCTGATCTTCGAGCCGGAAGGGCTGGCCCATCGCTGGCGGCTGGTCAAGGCGTACTGGAAACTCTACCCGTTCGCCCACTAGGGCGCGGTCGCAATCCCGCCGCCGGGCGGCGGGTGGACATAGGAGGCGTCCGGGGAAGGGCGCATCAACTTCAACCTCGAGGAGTACGACATGAGGGTTGGAAACATCATAACCGCGGTCTGCGTCCTGCTTTTAGCCGGGCTGATGCTGGTCGGTTGCGGAGGCGGGGACGAGAAAACGGCTGCAACCTCCAAACAGGCGGCCGAGCCCATCAAGGTCGGCGGCCTGGTGGACCTGTCCGGGCCCACCTCGTCCGTGGGCGTGCCCTACGCCGACGGGCTCAAGGGCGGGGTCGAATACGTCAACAAGCAGGGCGGCATCAACGGACGCCCCCTGGCCTTCTACCTGCAGGACACCGCCTACAAGGTGCAGCAGGGCCTCTCCCTGTACAAGAAGATGGTCAACACCGACCACGTGGTCTGCATCCAGGGGTTCGGCTCGGCCGTGACCGAGGCGCTGGTGCGCACCCTGGCCAAGGACATGGTGCCCAACCTGTCCGCATCCTATTCGGCCCACCTGACCGACCCCAAGGTGGCCCCGTACAACTTCTTCATCGCGGCCGACTACACCACCCAGCTGCGCGCCGCGCTTAAGTACTTCAAGGACAACTGGACCGAGACGCGCGCCCCCAGGGTCGCCTTCATCTATCCGGACCACCCCTACGGCCTGGCCCCCATCCCGGGCGGCAAGGAATACGCCAAGGAGATCGGCTACGAGATCGTGGGCGAGGCCAACGTGGCCCTGAACGCCATGGACGCCACCACCGAGCTGCTGCCCATCAAGGAGCAGTCCCCCGACTTCTGCTGGATAGGCGGGACCACGCCGTCCACCTCCGTCATCCTCAAGTCCGCCAAGAACATCGGCCTGAACACCGTGTTCTTCACCGACATCTGGGGCACGGACGAGACCCTGCCCAAACTCGCGGGCTCCGACGCGGACGGCTCCTACTCCAACCAGGCCGCCGCGGTCTACGGCCAGGACGTGCCGGGCATGAAGGCCATCATGGAGATCACCAACAACCAGCCGCAGATGACCCACTACATGCGCGGGTTCGTATCCATCCTGGTCATGGCCGAAGGCATGAAACGGGCGCTGGCCAACGGCGAATTGACCGGCGAAACCCTGAAAACCTCCCTGGAGACCCTGCGGGAATACGACCCCATGGGCCTGGCCCCGCTCCTCTCCTACTACCCCGATGACCACCGCCCGAACATGGCCGTGTTCCTCTACACCATCAAGGACGGCAAACTGACCTTCGTGAAAGAACAAATCCTCGAACGCCGAGAAGACTGGCTCGGCCATTAGGGTGAAATGAAGAGCCGGGGGGAAACCTCTTGAGAGAGGTTTCCCCCCGGACCCCCCTTCCAGAACTTTTTGGGCCACGCCGCCAGGAAGGGGGGCGGGATATGAGAGTACGCCATGGCGGCGTGGAAGGTGCGGGCGCGACAAGCCGGGCCTAGGCTCGACAAGCCCTTCGCCGCCTACGAGTTTGACGTGTCCGCACAATATACCTGTGGCGCGATAAAAAGTTTTGGAGGGTCCAGGGAACCTTTTTCAAAAGGTTCCCTGGCCGCCGGAGGCAAACGTGAGCGACATACTCAGGGTCGAGAATCTGGAAGTGGTCTACAATGACGTGGTGCTGGTTTTGAAGGGGTTGTCCCTGGCCTGCCCGGAGGGGCGGATCACGGCGTTGCTCGGGGCGAACGGGGCGGGCAAGTCCACGACGCTGAAGGCGATTTCCGGGTTGTTGCAATGCGAGGACGGCGAGGTCACGGACGGGGTGGTGCTCTATCGCGGCCAGCCCATCCAGGGGCTGGTGCCGGAGAAGATCGTGCGCCGGGGGGTGTTCCAGGTCATGGAGGGGCGGCGGATTTTCGAGGACCTGACCGTGGAGGAGAATCTGCGCTGCGGCGCGTTCACCCGGCCGGGGTCGGAGATGGGCGACTCGCTCGATCTGGTCTACGAGTATTTCCCGAGGCTCAAGGAGCGGCGCAAACAGCTGGCGGGCTACATGTCCGGCGGCGAGCAGCAGATGTGCGCCATCGGCCGGGCGGTCATGGCCAAGCCCAGGCTGCTTCTGCTCGACGAGCCGTCGCTCGGGTTGGCCCCGCTGCTGGTGGAGGAGATCTTCGACATCATCAAACGCTTCAACGAGAAGGAGGGCGTGACCCTCCTGCTGGTGGAGCAGAACGCCCGCGCGGCCCTGTCCGTGGCCGAGACCGCCTACATCATGGAGAATGGCCGGGTGGTCATGGACGGCACGGCCAAGGAGCTGCTCGACAACCCGGACGTTCAGGAATTCTACCTCGGCATGGGCAGCGCCGGGGACAAGAAGAGCTACCGCGACGTCAAACACTACCGCAGGCGCAAACGCTGGCTCGGGTAGCGGCTTGCGATAGCGGCCGCCTGCACGTTCGACCCACTCTCCCAAGCCTTTTCAAAGGGCGATGGGGGAGAGTGGTGGCAAAAAAACGGCATCTGTCGTAGGCTCCAACACAAAAGGATTGGCAGGTTCCTCCGCCGGGGGCGGAGCGGCGACAACGACTGGAACGGGGGGCCGGAGGCATTCATCCATGTACTACACCGAGTATGAGACGGAGCCGCGCGACAAGCGGATGAAGCGCAAGTGGAAGGGCGTGAAGGACGTGCTCATGGCGGCCGAGCGGTCGTCGGGCGAGTTCCGGGAACGGTTGCGTGCGCTTGGGGCGTGCGCCAAGGATTTCAAGGACTGGGACGACTACGCCAAGATCCCGCCCCTGCGCAAGCGGGACATCATCGAGTGGCAGCGGGAGCACGGCATCGGCTGGTTCCTGGCGGCCAAGCCGGGCGAGCTGTCGCGCATCTACCAGTCCCCCGGCCCGATCTATGATCCCGAGGGGCGCGGGCCGGACTACTGGGCGTGGTCCGAGGGGTTCTTCGCCGCCGGGTTTAGGCCCGGCGACCTGGCCCAGATGACCTTTTCCTACCACATGACCCCGGCCGGGCTGATGCTCGAGGAGCCGCTGCGGGACATCGGCTGCGCGGTCATCCCGGCCGGACCGGGCAACACCGAAAAGCAGATCGAGTTCCTGACCCAGCTGCCGGTCAACGCCTTCATCGGCATGACCAGCTACCTCAAGGTCATCGGCGAGAAGGCCGTGGCCATGGGGCTCGACCCGCTGGAGGATTTCCATTTGGAAAAGGCGTACGTGGCGGCCGAGCCCCTGCCTGAATCCCTGCGCGCCGAGGTGGAGGCGATGTTCGGCATCACCGTGCGCCAGGGGTACGGCACGGCGGACGTGGGCTGCATCGCCTACGAGTGCCGGGAGCTGGGCGGCATGCACCTGTCCAACTACCGCCACGTGGAGATCTGCGACCCGACCACCGGCCTGCCCGTGCCCGACGGCGAGGTGGGCGAGGTGGTGGTCACCCCGTTTTTCACCGACTACCCGCTGGTCCGGCTGGCCACGGGCGACCTGTCGTCCATGGACCTGAGCGTGTGCGCCTGCGGCCGCACGGCCAGAAAGCTTGCCGGATGGAAAGGCAGGGCCGACGACACGGCCAAAGTCAAGGGCCAGTTCATCTATCCGTGCCAGGCCGCCACGGTCTTTTCGCGATTTGCGACCATTTCCGGGTGGCAGATTCGAGTAAAACATGTTAATGGCATGGACGTACTTGTGGTTGTGGCCGAAACGGCGCAGCCTTTCGATACGGAAAGTTTCGAGGCCGACTTCCAAGCCTTGATGAAATTGCGACCAGTCGTCGAGACCTGCGCTCCCGGCACCCTGCCGAGCGACGCGCCCTGTCTCGTCGATGAAAGGACTTTCGATTAACCCCGGCTGTCAGGGCCGGGATTGCGGTCCTAATCGAAGTGGGCGGTGCCATGCGAGCACCGCCCTTTTTCGTGGGATTCTCGGGCGCGGCTTGCGATAGCGGCGCATCTGCGCATTTTTCGGGCTTGCCGCGTCCTCGCCGTACGTGTTGTACGACTGCGGGGCGGCTGCGCCCGAGAAAATGCACATCTGCACCACTCTCCCAAGCCTGATGGCGTGCGGACGCGAGAATGCGGCCACGTGGCCGGGGTGCGCTACGCGGAACTGCGTGCGTGGGCGAGAGCTGCTGTTCGGGTGCCGGGGGCACCCGAAGGCGCTCCGGGGGGAAGAGCGTGGGGGAATGTGTTTTTCGTTTTGAAAGCAGGATGGGTTATCGGGTTGTGCTTTTCGAAGAGGAAGCCTGGCTCCCCCTTTTTTTTGCCTTTCCCTGCGTCAGCAGCCCGCGAATGCGGGCGGCCCTGACGCTCCCTGCCTTATTTCCTTTGCGGGAGATGGGCTAGCTGGCGAGAAATGGTGAGCCGCGAGGCGCAAAAAAAGCCCGGGACCGAAGCGTATCTAAACATACGCGAGGGTCCGGGCTTTTTGCAGCAACGCGGCGGATGGCGCCTTATCGCCAGCTAGCAGCCGCAGGAGCCGGTGCCGCAGGAGGAGCATCCGCAACCCCCGCCACCGCCGACCTGGTTCTCGGAGGAGACCTGGAAGCCGTAGGGGGTCATGTCGATGGACACGGCGCCCGAGGCCTGGGCCAGTTCCTCGTTGATCAGGAAGGTGAAGGCTCCCTGCTCGAAGGACTTGTCGCCGTCGCGCAGCTCGTCCAGGGCCAGGGAAAGACGCGGCCCGGAGCAGCCGCCGTCGGCCAGGTGCACGCGGATGGGCTGTACGTCCTTGTCCTCAAAATATTTGGTCAGTTCGTTCTGGGCCGATTCGGTAACAGTGATCATAAGTTCTCTCCTGGATTGGTTTCGTTCTCAAAACAATAAGGATCATCTATCCGATGTAAAGAGAAAAACGATGCGCAGCCCCTCCTGGCCGCTCCAACCCGCCGAAATCCCGCCCGAAAAAATCTGAAATTTCGCCCCGCAGGGAAGTCTCTCCCCCTGGAGCATCCGCTCTCGCATGCCCCAAGCGGTCCGCAGCCAATACATATACTTATGGGCAACGTCGGCCTCTCCCGCCGAGGAAGGGCCCGGCCGAAAGAATCGACGCGCCGCAAGACACAAAAAAAGCCCGCGCCCCACGCGTATCCCAATACGCGAAGGCCCGAGCCGCGCTTCCGCCTCACCCCCTCATAGTGGGAGATGGGCTAGCAGCCGAGACGGCGTCAGCCGCAAGGCGCAAAAAAGGCCCGGGACCGAAGCGTATCGCAATACGCGAGGGTCCGGGCTTTTTGCAGCACACCTGGGGCGTAAGATCTTGTACGGCTCGAAGACTCGCCTACAATTCACTTAACGCAGTGGATCGCCGCTTCTCGCCAGCTAGCAGCCGCAGCCGCCGGAGCCGGCGGAACCGCAGGAGCCGGCCGAGGAGCAGTCGCAGCTGGAGCCGCCGCCGCTCACGGGCTTCTCGGATTCCACGACGAATCCGTAATAGGTCATGTCGATCTTGATGTTGCCGGTCTGGGCCAGCAGGTCCTTTTCCACGAGGAAGGTGAATCCACCGGCCTCGGACACGTCATCCTTATCGTTAGGCTCATCCAGAGCCAGGGTCAGGCGCGGGCCCGCTCAGCCGCCGGCCGCGAGATACACGCGGATCGGGGACGCTTCCTTGTCCTGGAAGTAGCCTTCAAGCTGCTTGTGGGCAGCTTCAGTGACTTCAATCATTATAATGCCTCCTAATTTGGGTCGGGAAAAGAAGAGGTAAGATCAATAGTACCCTTTGTCAAATCGAAAGTTGCCGCAAGGCGCGGGCGGAGTTGACCCCCCCTTGGCGATGGGCTAATTTCCTACGTTCCTTCAAACGCTAAGTCCTGCGAGGCCGAGATGATGAAAGACTGCGGCACCATATTGTCCGACAAGGAGATGAGCCGGACCCTGGAACGGCTGGCCTTCGAGATCTACGAGCGCCGGGGCGACGACTTGTCCCTGGCCATCCTGGGCATCCAGCGCCGGGGCGCGGACCTGGCCGAGCGGCTGAAGCTGCTGCTGGACGAGCGCCTGGGGCGCAAGGTCCCGCTCGGCAAGCTGGACATCAACCTGTACCGCGACGACTGGACCACCAACCTGGAGCTGGCCCCGACCATCAGCTGTTCGGAGATCGGCTACGAGGTGGAGGGCAAGTCCATCGTGCTGGTGGACGACGTGCTCTATTCCGGCCGCACGGTGCGCGCCGCGCTCGAGGCCATCCTCGACTACGGCCGCCCCAAGCGCGTGGAGCTTCTGGTCCTGGTGGACCGGGGCCACCGCGAGCTGCCCATTCAGGCGGACTACGTGGGCAAGAAGCTGGACACCCTGGGCGACGAGCACGTCAACGTGCTGGTCGTCGAGCGCGACGGCGAGGACCGGGTCTGCCTGGTCCGGGGCGAGTAGGCATGGCCTTCACGCCCATTCTGCGAGACGAGGTCAGCCTGCCGTGCATCACCCTGGTGGGCATGGCCGGGGCGGGCAAGTCCACCCTGGGCGGCCTGCTGGCCAAGCGGCTCGACTGGGGCCAGTTGGACACGGACCGGTACATGGAGTCCTACTACGGGCTTTCGCTCCAGGAGATCCTGGACACCTATGGGCTGGACGAGTTTTTGCGCATCGAGGAGCGGCTGGTCTCGGACCTGAACCTGACGCGCACGGTCATCTCCACGGGCGGCTCGGTCATCTACGGCCCCGAGGCCGTGCGGCGGCTCAAGGAGCTCGGTCCGGTGGTCCTGCTGGACATCGACGAGGCCACCTTCGTCGAGCGCGTGGGCGACGGCGAGAACCGGGGCCTGGCCATCGGCCCGGGCAAGACCATGCGCGACCTTTACAACGAGCGGCTGCCGTTGTACCGCAAGGCCGCCGACCTGACGGTCCGCACCGACCAATGCGCGCCCGACGAATGCGTGGACCAGATCCTTCAACACCTCGACATCCAATGAACAAACTGACCCCCAAGGCCGCCTTCCGCAAGCTGGCCGCCATATACGACAAGATGGTCGCCCGCTACGACGAGGCGGCGGCCCCCATCGGCATGACCTGCGAGGGCTGCATCGACAACTGCTGCCTGTCCTTTTTCCAGCACCACACCTACGTGGAGTGGGCCTACATGTGGGAGGGCCTGAACAAGCTCCCGGCGGATCGCCTGGAGGCGATAAAGGCCAGGGCGCGGGACTACGTGGAGCAGGCCCAGGCGGCCCTGTCGCGCGGCGAGCGTCCGCACGTCATGTGCCCGCTGAACATCGACGAGAAGCAGGGCGTCTGCGGCCTGTACGAGCACCGGCTGATGATCTGCCGCATGCACGGCGTGCCCAACCTGCTGACCCGCCACACGGGCCAGGAGGTCCGCTTCCCCGGCTGCTACCGCTGCCAGGAGCTGACCGAGGGCATGGAGGACGTGCCCACCGTGGACCGCACCCCCATGTACAAGGATCTGGTCATGCTCGAGATGCAGTTCGTGGGCAAGAACCTGCGCATGCTCCCCAAGGTGGATCACACCATCGCCGAGATGATCGTGCTCGGGCCGCCGCGGCTGAAGTGATTTTCGAGACCGAAAAAGGCCGCCGGGAGATTCCCGGCGGCCTTTTTCGTCGGCTGGACAGAGTTTCTTCCCGGGCGTAATGGGGGAAGCATGCGAAAACTGCTTGCCTGCGTCCTGATCCTGCTCACGCTGTCGGTTGCGGCCACGGCCGCGTCCTTCACCTACCACGGCAACCGGGATTCGCACATATTCCACCGCCCGGGCTGCCGCTATTACAACTGCAAGCATTGCGTGGTGAACTTCGCTTCGCGCCAGGCGGCGCTGGAGGCCGGGTACCGGCCGTGCAAGGTCTGCAAGCCGTGATCGTCAGACGCTGAGCGGGAACCCGGCCTTGGCAAAGGTGAACTGGCCCGCCTGGAGCAGGGCGATCTCGTTCTCGCGGGCCGAAATCTGCATGTGCTTTTCGTGCTTGGGCAGGGCGGAGCCCCATATCTGGGCGATCTCGGCGCGGACCACGTTGATGCGCTGCTCCAGCCTGTCCAGGGTGAAGGTCCCGTTCTTGATCGGCTCGATGGCCGCCTCGCGGAAGGCCTTGATCGCCTCCTCCGAAATGTCCACCACGTCGCCGGGCCAGTGCATGGCCTGCTTACGCGCGTCCTCTTCGGGCAAAGGTCCGAAGACCGAGCCGTTGCCGATCTGTGCGATGTCCGTTTCGATGTACATGACCTTCCTCCGTGATGGTCGCGTACATCTCCTATCGGATGCTCCTTAATAAAACTTAACGTTCGATGGCGGACCGGGTTGACGCCCCGCCCGGTCCGGGATACCCCTGTGCCCATGCGCTCCTAGCTCTGCCATACGGTTTCGGCCCTTCGCCGCGTCCGGCGACCCCTTTCCCCTTCATTTGGAGCGAAGTATGAACAATAGATCATTCGATACCGTGTCCCTGTGGGACGACGGCTACAAAATCCCCTGGAACGACCCCGCGTTCAGCGCGCGCATCCTCAAGGAACATCTGTCCCAGGAGCATCACCTGGCCAGCCGCAAGCTGTCCGTGATCGAGGCCCAGTCGGCCTGGATCGCGGCCCGCTTCCCCGCGCCCGGACCCGCCGTGCTCGACCTCGGCTGTGGCCCCGGCCTGTACGCACGGCATCTGGCCCCGCTCTGCCGCCGCTACGTTGGACTGGACTTCAGCCCGGCGTCAGTCGCCTACGCACGGCAACATGGCCCGGCCGGGTGCGAGTTCCGGTTGGCGGACGTGACCGGGGCGGACTTCGGTGGCCCCTTCGACCTGGCCATGATGCTCTACGGCGAGTTCAACGTCTTCTCCCCGGCGCAGGCCCGCCGACTGCTGGCCGAGGCGCACGGGGCCCTCGCGCCGGGCGGGCTGCTGCTCGTCGAGCGCCAGCGGTTCGAGGCCGTGCGCGCGGTGGGCCTGGGCCCGGCCGTGGAGGTCCGCGCTCCCGAGGGCGGGCTGTTCGCGGACGAGCCCTACGTCTGCCTGACCGAGAACGACTGGTTCGAGGAGGAGGCCGTGGCCCGGCAGCGCTTCCTGGTGCGTATCGAGGGGTGCGCCGAGCCGGTGGCGTACCGCTCGACCACCAAGGCGTGGACCGGGGCGGAGATGGCGGCCCTGCTCCTTGAAGCGGGCTTCGCCGATGTGGCCGGATATCCGGACTGGCCCCGGCCCGAGGGTGCCATGGCCCTGGTCTCGGCCCGCAAGGCATGAAAAAAAGGCCCCCGGTTCGCCGGGGGCCTCGTCTTGCCGGAGTGCGTTTTACCGGGCCTCGTCCGACGCGCCCAGCAGAAATCCGATGAAGTCGGTCACGCCGTGCTGGCGGGCGTAGACGTAGTGGGCGGTCCAGGCGGCGAAGGACAGCCTGCGGCCGTAGACCATGTACTCGCGGCCGGGCCCGGCGAAGTCCCAGCCGAAGTGGGCGGCCACGGACGGATGGACGGGCTGCTCGAAGTCCGGGAACGGGTCGTCCAGGGCGGCCAGGGCGTCGGCGTCCGGCTCGGGCAGGCCGAGTTCGCCCAGCACGCCGCGCGCGGCATGATCCAGGAGCAGCGCGCCGGGGTGGTTGACCGTGTTGAACAGCGGTTCGCGGTTGAGCCGCTCCTCGATGAGGGCCATGTACTTGACCGGGGTGTGCGCCTCGCGCTCGCGTTCGCGCCGCAGGGTGCCCTCCAGGAGCGCGTCCAGGTCGAGCTTGGCCGCCAGGTCGGCGCGCAGGTAGAGCAGGATGGCCTCGTCCGAGGTCAGCCCGGCGTCGATGTAACCGTCGAGCAGCTCGCAGCGGTAGTCGAACCCTTCGCGGCCCGACCAGGTGGGCCAGTACCCCTTGAAGAACATGTTCGGGATGCACAGGGACCGGGCGTGCCCCGGCAGTTTTGCCATGAGCGATTCCGAGGCCAGCTCGCCCCAGTTGGGTCCGAGGTGCTGGTACAGGAACAGGGCGCAGCGGGCCAGGTCCGCCTCCGGGATGGGCTCGCGCGCATAGTTGGTGTACAGGCGGCACTCGTACCGGTCGCGGAACGCCGGGCAGCAGTTCAGCCGGTCGAGAAGCGGCTCGCCCTGGCAGTTGGCGTGGATGAGGCAAAGTTCCCTGGCCATGATATTCCTCTGGCTTGCCTGAAGAATAGACAAGCTTTTCTAAATGGATAGCACGGACAGCTCCGGGCGGCAACGGGTTCTTGGCTGTTTACAGGCCGCCCTTTCGCGGTGTATTGCTCCCGGACCGAAAAACATCATAAAGGATAGTCCAATGGAAGCTGCATTCAAGCGGATACTCGACGAAATTTCTCCTGTGGACCGCACCAGCGAGGCCGAGGGCCAGGCCCATCTCGACAACCTGACCAAGCCCGTGGGCAGCCTCGGCCGCCTTGAGGAACTGGCCCTGCAACTCTATCTCATCCAGGGCGGAAAGGCTCCCCAGGCCGACCCCATGCGCATCTACACCGTGGCCGGTGACCACGGCGTCAACGCCGAGGGCGTGTCGCCTTATCCCCAGGAGGTCACCCGCCAGATGGTCCTCAACTTCCTGGCCGACGGCGCGGGCATCAACGTCCTGGCCAAGACCGTGGGCGCCGAGCTCTTCGTGGTCGACGCGGGCTGCTGCGGCGGCGTCTTCGACGAGCATCCGGCCCTGATCCAGGCCAAGGTCGCGCCCGGCACGGCCAACCTGGCCGAGGGCCCGGCCATGACCCGCGAGCAGTGCATCGAGGCCCTCATGCTCGGCGTGTCCCTGGCCGACCGCGCCCAGGCAGACGGCGTCAAGGTGCTCGGCACCGGCGAGATGGGCATCTCCAACACCACGCCGTCCACGGCCCTGTATTCCGCGCACCTCGGCCTCGACCCCGCCGGGCTGACCGGGCCTGGCGCGGGCCTTCCCAAGGGCAGCCTGGCCGCCAAGACCGCGGTCATCCGGCGCGGGCTCAAGGCCAACGAACAGGTCGTCGAGTCCGGCGATCCCGTCGGCATCCTCGCCGCCCTGGGCGGTTTCGAGATCGCCACCCTGGCCGGGCTCATCCTGGGCGGAGCCAGGAACCACCAGCTCGTCTGCGTGGACGGCTTCATCTCCACCGCCGCCTACCTGGCCGCCTGGAAGATCGCCCCGGCCGTCAAGGATTACTGCCTGCTCAGCCACGCATCGGCTGAACCCGGCTACGCCGCCGTGGTCGAGGCCATGGGCCTGACCCCCTACCTCCACCTCGGCTTCCGCCTCGGCGAAGGCACGGGCGCGGCCTGCGCCATGTTCCTCGTCCGCGCCGCCGCCAACATCTTCAACGACATGGCCACCTTCGCCTCGGCGGGCGTGTCGGAAAGCCGGTAGGAATGCCTCCGGCGGCCGGGGGAAGGGGAGGAAAAACCCTTTGAAAAGGGTTCTTTTCTCCCCTTCCCCCGGACCCCCATCCCCTCTTCCCTCCTAAACTTTTGGGGCTGACATAGATAACTATGCCGCGTTGTGCCTTTTTATCCATTTTTTCAGGATAGATAACTGCTCTTTTGGGGAGCCGTAATTAAACCTGAATTCGCACTCTTTCAAATACAGCCAAAAAT